>CBJKNR010000027.1:0-17643 GCA_966417555.1 uncultured Sphingopyxis sp. | reverse complement strand
GTGCCTGGCCGCCCGGGTGGGGCAACAGGGGGAAACCCAAATCCGGGGGCAGTGTTGGCGCATTCGGGCGTTGGAATAACCACTCTTCCCTGTCGCCAAGCTGAACAAAATCCGCGTGCTCACGCCATTCGCGCAGTTCGTCGACGCAAGACGACGGTTGGTCCGTAAAAATGGCGCCGATTCCTGTCTGGACCCATCAGCATTGCCGGGGCCAAGCTTAACGGCCGCGTCGGCCCGGCCGCGGATCGGTCCATCTGAACGCCGAATCGGCGATCGCGACGTTGAATTTCTGGTTCGAGAGGTCGATTCGCGTGCGATTGTTCTGCGAATCGAGCGCGACCCAGCCGCGCAGACGCAGGCCGCCAGGCGCCGCGCCATCGCGGACGAACACCATCGTGATCGTCCCATATTCGGGCCGCTTCGGATCCTTGACCTCGACGCTCAGCACGTCGTTATTCCCGGTCGGCAGGACCTTCGCATATTTCGACAGGTCGCGGTCGGGGTCGAGCAGCGCGCCGAGCGGCGAATTCTTCACTGGCCAGCTTTGCACCTGTTTCACCTGATAATCGATCATCGTCAGGCGGCTGCCGTCGCCGACGATCAACAGCGGGACGTCCTTCTGATACTGGAAGCGGATCTTGCCGGGCCGCTTCAGGGTCAGCTGTCCGCTCAGCCGCTGGCCGTTGCGATCGGTCTGCACGAAATTGGCGGTCATCGAGTTCGTCGATTTGAGATGCGACTGCACCGACGCCAGCGCATTCGCCGACTGGGCGATCGCGGGAACGCCGATGGCGAGACCGGCGGCGGCAACGGGGGCCAGCGTCCAGGCGGTGAGGCGGGTCAGTTTGGTTTTGATCATCTGCTTCTCATCTTTTCCGATAGTCGGCCCCGGCATGGCGGGCGCGTATTGAACCCGCCCTGAACCCCGCCGTCAGAGGCTGTTCAAGTCGCGAGGCTGGTGAAGGTTCCTCAGCGCGGCTGGCCATATTGGTCGGTGAGCACGTCGCGGCGGCCGACATGGTTCGGCGGGCTGACAATCCCCTCCTCTTCCATCCGCTCGATGAGGCGCGCCGCGCTGTTGTAGCCGATGCGCAATTGCCGTTGCAGCCAGCTGGTCGAGGCCTTCTGGCTTTCGGCGACGATCTGGCAGGCCTTGGCGTACATGCGGTCCTCGGCGCTGTCGCCGCCGGCGGGGGCGCCCTCCATCGCGAAGCCGCCGTCCTCGGGGTCTTCGGTGACGCTCTCGATATAGTCGGGGCGGCCCTGTCCCTTCCAGTGATCTGCGACCGCGCGCACTTCGTCGTCCGATACGAAGGGGCCGTGGATGCGCGTGATCTGCTTTCCGCCGGGCACATAGAGCATGTCGCCCTTGCCGAGCAATTGTTCGGCGCCCGCTTCGCCGAGGATCGTGCGGCTGTCGATTTTCGAGGTCACGTTGAAGCTGATGCGCGTCGGCAAATTCGCCTTGATAACGCCGGTGATGACGTCAACCGACGGGCGCTGCGTCGCGAGGATCAGGTGGATGCCCGCCGCACGCGCCTTTTGCGCGAGGCGCTGGATCAGGAATTCGACTTCCTTGCCCGCGGTCATCATCAGGTCGGCGAGTTCGTCGACGACGACGACGATCTGCGGCAGCGGCTGATAGTCGAGCGTCTCTTCCTCATAGACCGGCTGGCCGGTGTCGGGGTCGTAGCCCGTCTGCACCCGCCGCCCGAGCGATTTGCCCTTGGCGAGCGCGCCGCGTACCTTGTCGTTGTACGAGGCGAGGTTGCGTACCGACAGCGACGACATCATCCGGTAGCGGTCCTCCATCTGCTCGACCGCCCATTTGAGCGCCCGGATCGCCTTCTTGGGCTCGGTCACGACGGGGGCAAGCAGGTGCGGGATGTCGTCGTAGACGCTGAGTTCGAGCATCTTGGGGTCGATCATGATCATCTTCACCTGATCGGGACCGAGGCGATAGAGCAAGGACAGGATCATCGCGTTCAGACCGACCGACTTGCCCGAGCCGGTCGTGCCCGCGATCAGCAGGTGCGGCATCGGCGCCAGGTCGGCGATCATCGCGTCGCCGCTGATATTCTTGCCGAGGATGATCGGCAGCGACCCGTTGTGATCCTGGAACAGCGCGCTGCCGATGATCTCGTGCAGTACCACCGATTCGCGGTGCGCGTTGGGCAGCTCGATACCGATCACGGTGCGGCCCGGGATCGGGGCGATGCGTGCCGACAGCGCCGACATGTTGCGCGCGATGTCGTCGGCAAGGTTCGACACACGGCTCGCCTTGGTGCCCGGCGCGGGTTCGAGCTCGTACATGGTGACGACGGGGCCGGGGCGGACTGCGGTGACGACGCCCTTGACCTGAAAATCCTCGAGCACCGATTCGAGCAGGCGCGCGTTGCGTTCGAGCGCCGCCTTGTCGATCTGCCCCGCGGGCCGATCGGGCGCCGGGGCCAGCAGGTCGATCGAGGGCAGCTGGTAGTTGGTGAACAGCTCGGTCTGCGGCTTGGGCCTGGGTTTTGATGGTGCGCTGCGCTGTGCCGGGTCGGCGATTTCCGGGGGCGCGCGGTCGACCGGTTCGGCTACAGCGCGCGGCCGGACGACGCGTTCCATCAGGTTCGGCGCCTTCGTAGCTTCGGCCGGCGCAGCGCGGGCGGGCTCGACGACACGGCTGCTCTCGGCCGCCGGCAGCCTCAGCCGCGACGCCCAGCCCTTTTCGAGCCGCAGCGCGCGCCACGCGAGCATGAGCCCGACGCCGATGAGCAGCAGGATCGTCGCAAAGCGGATCAACGCCGCCGCAGGCTCGCCCGCGCTGGCGAAGAGCGGCGCGATCGCACCGCCGACGAGCAGCGCGATGATCCCGCCCCAGCCCGCGGGCATCGGCGAGTTGGTCGCGGGCGACCAGAGCTCGGCGCCCAGCCCGACGAGCAATATGCCGATGAAGCTGTAGGCGAGCTGGCGCGGCCACCAGGGCTGCGGTTCGCCCGTCCACAGCCGCCAGGCGATAATCCCGAGCAGCGGCAGGAGCAGTGCGACGCCGACACCGCCGATCGACAGGCCGAGGTCGGCGAACCATGCGCCTGCGCTGCCCATCCAGTTGGCGGCAACCCCATTGGCAGCCGTGTTCAGCGCCGCGTCGGTGCTGTCATAGGTGACGAGCGCGAGGGTCAGGAACAGCGTGAACAGGCCGAGCGCGACCGCCGCCGCGATCACGAGCGATCGCGCGATGCTTTGGCGGAAAACCGTGCGCCAATCGGCCTTTGCGGGTGCGGCCTTGCGGCTAGCCATGCTCTGTTCCGGTCCCTGTCAGTTAACCACGGCGATATGCGCATGGGGCGGACTCGCCGTCAAGCGCGCCTCCGCGCGCGCCCACAGCCTTTCCAACCGTCCTGCCGCACGAGAGCCTGTTTCCCCCCGAGGGAAGCGTTGCCCCGAACGATCACAACGCTTCCCTCTGGGGGAAACAGGCATTAGGGCGAAGCCATGAGCGAAGCGCTGCGCAGCGATGTCCTGATTTCGGGTGGCGGTCTGGTCGGCCAGGCGCTCGCCCTTGCCCTCGCCCACCACGGCCTGTCGGTCCGGATCGTCGATCCGGCCGACCCGACCCGGACGATCGCGCCCGGGTTCGACGGCCGCGCCTCGGCGATCGCGAGCGCGACCTGGCAGATGTTCGAGGTGCTGGGGATCGCCGATCGCCTTGCCGGGCACGGCTGTCCGATCCGCGCCATCAAGGTGGGCGATGGCGCGCCCGACAGCGGTCGCGGCGGCGATCTCGATTTCATCACTGCCGATGGCGATCCGCCGCTCGGCACGATGGTTGAAAACCGCCAGCTGCGCCTCGCGCTCGCCGCCGCGCTCTCCGAGGCGCCGCTCGTACGGCTTTCGATGCCTGCCACGGTGGCGGCGCGCGAGATCGATGGTCATGGCGTCACGCTGACGCTCGTTGACGGCACGAAGCTCGCGGCGCCGCTGCTGGTCGTCGCCGAGGGACGGCGTTCGCCGACGCGCGACGCTGCGGGGTTCAGCATCGCGAACTGGTCGTACCACCACCACGCGATGATCGGCGCGGTCGCGCACGAAAAGCCGCACGGCAATGTCGCGCACGAAATCTTCTATCCGTCGGGGCCGTTCGCGCTGCTGCCGCTCGTCGACGACGAGCAGGGGCGGCATCGTTCGGCATTCGTGTGGACGGTATCCGAAAAGGATGGCCCCGGCTTCGCCAAGCTTGGGACACGCGGCTTCGTTGCCGAACTGCAGAAGCGCGCCGGCGGCATGCTCGGCGCGATGGAGCTCGTGGCGCCGCGGATGACCTATCCGCTTGGTTTTCACCATAGCGCGTCGATCGTCGCCGACCGTATTGCGCTCGTCGGCGACGCGGCGCACGGCATCCACCCGATCGCGGGGCAGGGGCTCAACCTCGGCCTGCGCGATGTGGCGGCGCTGACCGAAGTGCTCGTCGAGGGCACGCGGCTCGGGCTCGACCTTGGCGATGCGGCGCTGCTCGCGCGCTATCAGCGCTGGCGGGGACTCGACAATATGATGGTCAGCCTGGCCACCGACGGCCTCACGCGGCTGTTCGGTATTCCGGGGCATACCGCGGCGGCAATCCGCCGCACCGGGCTCGGCGCGGTCCAGCGCATGCCGGTGCTCAAGCGCTTTTTCATGGATGAGGCGCGCGGCGAGGCGGGCGACCTGCCGCGCTTGCTCGCGGGCGCCGAAATATAGGTATTACTACCTAAGGCGCCCGCAGTCCGTTGCTAAGCATGACATCCTATCCCTGCCCGGGCGGCAACCATGCCGCTGCAGGATGGGGGGCAGGGCCATGTCGGCAAAAAGCGACGCACTCGAAACGGCGGTCACAGATTATATCCAGGCGCGAACTGCGCTCGATGCCGCGCCGGGCGCGCGGGCACGGGCGCTCGCCGATCGCGCCTTCATCCGCCTCGCGGCGCTGGCGGCGCCGCGGATCCGCTATTTCACGCGGAGCTACGGGCTGACCGACGTCGCCGAGGATGCCGCGCAGGCGTGCGCGATCGCGCTTCACCGTGCCGCCGAACGCTATGACCCCGCGCGGGCGCGTTTCACCACCTATGTGAACTGGCAGTTCCGCGCCGAATTGCAGGCGTTGCGGCTCCGCCTTCACGGCGACCAGCGCTGCGCCGGCCGACGCACCGTCGTCGCCATGCTGTCGTTCGACGCCTTGCAGGAGGAGGGGGTCGGCAACTGGCTGGTCGACCCGGCCGCCGAAGGCGCGACCGAACAGGGGGCGGCCGACAATCTCGCCGAGCTTCTGGCCGATCGTCTGGTCGAGGAGTGGGCGGGCCGTCGCTGCGCGAGGCTCGGCGCGTCGCGCAGCGATGACGGCCGGATGACCGCACGGCTCGCTGCCGACAAGAAGCTCGTGCGCCACTATCTGATGGTCGGTGAGACGGCCGAACGCCTGCGCGAAAGCGACCGCCATATCGTGCGCCGCGCGCTGGCCGACATCGTTCATCACGCGCCGGTCCACAGGCGTCACTGAATGTGGCTATTGGAGCGTCGCGCGCCCGTCGTCGCCGTCGAAGCGGCCGAAGAATTGCATCATCTGGACAACCAGCTCGGCGCGTGCGCCGATCGGCGAGGCTTCGAGCAGCGCCTGTTTCGCCGCGGCGTCGAAGGGCGCGACTTGCGCGATGCCGTTGACGAGCGTCGCGTCGTCGAGCTGGCCGACCGAATCCCAGTCCACAACATAGCCCTGGCGCTGCGCAAAACGTTTGGCCTCGCGTTCGAGGCTCGCCCGCTCGACGCTTGCCAGCACGGCGCCATCCCCGGCCGCGAGCTCGATTTCCGCTTCGACCTGCCGGAACGGCGTCGTGACGTCGAGTTCGCGGCGGACGCGAAAGCGCGCGACGCCTTCGAGGACGAGGTTGAAGCGTCCCTCGTCGAGCGCCTCGACATCGACGATCCGACCGACGCAGCCGACGTCATAGAGCGCGGGCGGCTCGCGATCCTCCTCGCCGGGCAGCACGCGCGGCTGGATCATCCCGATCTGGCGGTCGCGCGCCAGCACCTCCTGCACCATCGCCGAATAGCGCGGCTCGAAGATGTGCAGCGGCAGGTGCAGGCCGGGGAACAGCACCGCGCCGGTGAGCGGAAAGATCGCGATCCGCTGGATGGTCAAAGGCGCGGTTTCACCCACGATTCCCCCTAGCCGAAAAGGATCAGCGACAGGCGGCGGCGCTGGGCCGCAACCCACGCGTCCTCGAGCCCGACGGCCTCGAACAGCGCGAGCAGCTTCGCGCGCGCTGCCCCGTCCTGCCATTCGCGATCGGCTGCGACGATGTGGAGCAGATTGTCGGCGGCGGCATCGCGCTGCCCCGCGCCGATCTGCGCGGCGGCGAGGTCATAGCGCGCCTGATGATCGTCCGGCTTCGCGGCGACGGCGGCCTCAAGGACCGCGAGCTCGCCCGCGGCGGGCGCATCGGCGGCGAGCGCAAGCGCGCTTTTGGCTTGGGCTATGGCGGGGTCCGCGGTGATTTCGGTCGGCAGGGCGTCGAGCGCCGCCTGCGCGCCCTCGAGGTCGCCCGCGAGCAGGAGAGCGCGAATGAGTCCGCCGTGCGCGGCGGCATTGTCGGGTGCCATATCGAGAATCTGGGCAAAGATGCTCGCGGCGCGCGCGCCGTCGCCTTCGGCGAGCACGCTCTCGCCCATTTCGATCAGCGGGGCGATCTCGACCGCACGCGCACTCGCCTCGCTCTCGATCGGAAGCTGCGCGAGCAGCTGGTCGAGAATCGCCTTCAGCTGGCTTTCAGTGCGCGCGTTGGTCAGGTTGGCGACCGGCTGGCCCTGAAAGATCGCATAGACGGTCGGGATCGACTGGACCTGGAACTGGCCGGCGATGAAGCGATTCGCGTCGACGTCGACCTTGACCAGCACGACGCCCTTGTCGGCATAATCGGCGGCGACCTTTTCGAGCACGGGGCCGAGCTGCTTGCACGGCCCGCACCATTCGGCCCAGAAATCGAGGATGACGAGGCTGGTCATCGAGGGCTCGACAACGTCGCGACGAAAGGCTTCGACGGCTTCCTTTTCCTGCGGGTTCAGACCGAGAGTGGCCACGAAAACATGCTCCTGTTCTTGATTTCCGTCGCTTCCGCCGGAGCGGAAGGGGCGCTTGCCCCGCTTATGTGGGATTTGCGGGCAATATGCCAACCCTTCGGAGAAAATGCGCAATCAGGGCTTGCCGAGTCAAAAAGCCGGTGCTAATCGCCCGCCTCACCCGCTGGGAGCCACCCGTTTCCAGCCGCCAGAGCGGGCGTAGCTCAGGGGTAGAGCACAACCTTGCCAAGGTTGGGGTCGAGGGTTCGAATCCCTTCGCCCGCTCCAGTTTTCCGATCCATCATGATGTGCGAAACATTTTTCGGGCTGTCCGCAGGCATGCTTGTGCGGCGGGCTGTTCCGATGTTCTCGCGGTCGCGGGAAGCCACTTGTGGAACATGGCGGCAGGGCGTTAGGGGTAAGCCATGGTCCCGTCCGTTGCCCCCCGTCGATCGATCCGTGCACGGAGGCAAGCGTGAGCGGGGAGGCGCCGACGGATCGGGGGCGCCCGACGATGGCCGATGTCGCGCGCGAGCTGGGGGTTGCCAAGATCACCGTATCGCGGGCGCTTTCCAACCATTCGACGGTCAAGGAGAGTACGCGCGCGCTGATCCGCGAGACCGCCGAGCGCATGGGATACCGGCTCAACGTATCGGCCCGGAATTTGCGGCAGCAGCGCACGCGTACGATCGCGGTCGTCATCGAGATGACGCCGTCGCACGAGCGACTGATGAGCGAGCCCTATCCGCTGTTGCTGCTCGGCGGGATCCTGCAGGAACTGACCGCGGCGGGTCAGAATATGGTGCTCACCACCATCGACCTTTTTTTGCAGGCGCCGCCATCGGCCGACGGGGTGATCCTGCTGGGGCAGGGGGTGCATGACGATGCGGCGGCGGTAATCGAGGCGACCGGGCTGCCCTATGTGGTCTGGGGCGCCGAACATGGTCCGCCCGGGCGCGTCGTCGTCGGCAGCGACAATCGCGCGGGCGGGCGCCTCGCCGCCGGACATCTGCTCGACCGCGGATGTCGCCGGCTGCTGTTTCTCGGCGATGCCGAACATGGCGAGGCGGAGGATCGGCGCAGCGGGTTCGAGGCGGCGCTTGCCGATTCGGGCGCTGCGATCGTCGCGAACATTCCCTGTGCCTTTACCGTCGCAGCCGGCCGCGAAGCGGTTGCACCGCTCCTCGGTGGGCAGGGCCTTGGTTTCGACGGTATCTTTGCGAGCAGCGATGCCATTGCGATGGGCGCGATCGAGGCGCTGCAGGCGCGCGGCTACACGATTCCCGGCGACGTGTCGGTGGTCGGCTTTGACGATTCGCCGGGCGCGGCGCTTTTTTCGCCGCGCCTGACGAGTATCCGGCAGGACTGGGGCGTCGGCGGCGAGCTGCTCGCGCAAAAGGTGCTTGCCAAGGTGGCCGGAAAGGCTGTTGCGTCGCGGGCGATGCCCGTGACCCTGATTGTCCGCGAAAGCTAGGAAAGCCGCGAGCTTTCCGATCGGACATTGTCGGTTTCCCGCAAAATGGTATCGATACCTTGACATCGATACCATTTTGCGGGAAACCCGGTCGGGAGCGAAGGCCGGTGAGCCTTTGCCGCGGGTGAGGATGGCGTGGCGAATATCGAACATTCCGAAGCGATGCAGCTTGTCCGGCGCGGTGCGTCGGCGACCGGTGCGGAGGCGCGTGCGCTCTTCGCGCTCGCCAACGGGCTGGTCGGCGTCGAAGGGGTGATCGACGAATGCGCGGCCATACCCTCTGCCTATCTGCCCGACGCTTTCCTGCGACGGCCGATCGCCTATCATGAAAGCTTTCCCGGCTATGCGACCGCGACCGATACGCGGATCGCATGCCCGAGCCCCGTGTTCCTGCGCCTCGGGATCGATGGCGAGCCAGTCGATTTCGGTGCGGCCGAACTCGTCGAGACCGAAAGCATGCTCGATTTCGCAGGCGGCCGGCTTCGCCGCCTGTCGCGCTGGCGGCTGGCCGGCGGCCGGACGCTCGAGATCGCGGCCGACCGCATCGTCCCGCTTGCCGGTGCCGCCACGGTCGCCTCGTGCATCCGCATCCGGCCGCTCGATTTCGGCGGCGCGGTCGAGCTACGGCTGACCTACGGTGTCGAAAGCCCCGGCGCCGGCGGTGCCGAGCCCGACGACCCGCGTATTTCGGCGCGGCTGCGGCCGGTCTGGAACATCGCATCGCCCCTGCCGGGCGACCCGTCCTCGGTGACGCGGTTCACGCAGGATGCCGTCGAACTCGCCTATCGCCAGCATGTCGCCTGTCCCGCCGCCGAGGTTGCGGCGGTCGACGCGGGACATGTCGTGCGCGGCGTGCTGGTCGCCGGCGGTGCCCTGACCGTCGATCGGGCGGTGACGCTCGCTTCGGCGCGCGGCCGCCCGGTCGATCTTGCGGCACTCGACGGCGCAGCGACCGATTTTGACGCGATCGCCGAAAGCCAGCGCGCGGCCGTGCAGAAGCTGTGGGGCCGCGCGGGGCTCGCGATCGAGGGCGACGAGGCGCTCGCCGCGGCGCTGCGTTTCGACCTGTTCCAGCTCCACCAGTCGGCGAGCCGCGATACGAACCATAGCATCGGCGCCAAGGGGCTGACCGGCGAAGGCTATGAGGGCCATTATTTCTGGGACGCCGAAACCTTCATGCTGCCGGCGCTCGCGCTGCAGGCGCCCGAACGGGCGAAGACCCTGCTTGCCTATCGCATCGGCAAGCTCGACCGTGCCCGCGCGCACGCCCTGGCGCTCGGCCACAGGCGCGGCGCGCTCTATCCCTGGCGCACGATCGCGGGCGACGAATGTTCGTCGCATTACCCCACGGGGTCGGCGCAATATCATATCAACGGCGACATCGCCTATGCGCTCGCGCTTTATGTCGCGGCGACGGGCGACGAGGCATTTCGCGCGCAAGCGGCCGAAATGCTGTTCGAGACCGCGCGCATGTGGATCGAGATCGGCGCGTTCGACCCCCGGCGCGGCGGCGCTTTCTGTATCCATGGCGTAACCGGGCCCGACGAATATTCGGCGCTCGTCGACAATGATTTCTACACCAACGCGATTGCTCGCCGGCATCTCGCCTATGCGGCGGAGACGGCGGACTGGTTGCGTGCGCAGGGCGATCTGGCGGCGCTGGCGGATGCGATCGGCCTCGACGAAGACGAGGTGGCGACGTGGCGCAAGGCGGCCGAAGCGATGTGGCTGACGGTTGATCAGGCGCTCGGCGTCAATCCGCAGGACGATGCTTTTCTGGGCCGCCCCGAACTGCCCGGCCTGACTTCGGCGCGCGCGGGTCATGGGCCGCTGCTCATGTGCTATCACCCGATGATCCTGTTCCGCCACCAGGTCGCAAAACAGGGCAATGTCGTCCAGGCGATGGCGATGGATCTCGTGTCGATGCCGCTGTCGCAGCAGCAGCGCAATTTCGACTATTACGGCCGCGTCACGACGCATGATTCGACGCTCTCGTCGGTCTCGTTCGCGATCGCCGCCGCGCGCCTCGGCGAGGAGGAGGCTGCGCTCGCCTTCATGCGCGAATGCGCATTCGTCGATCTCGAGAACCGCCACGGCAACACCTCGCACGGCCTGCATATGGCGGCGCTCGCGGGAAGCTGGCTGGTGCTCGCGCAGGGCTGGGGCGGCTTGCGGCTCGACGGGCCGGCGCCCGCCTTCGCGCCGAAATTACCGTCGGTGTGGAAGGGTTACAGCTTTCGGCTGCAATGGCGCGATAGCGTGATCGAACTTGCGGTGGACGGGCAAGGCTGCACCTATCGCCTGCTCTCCGGCGCGCCGCTCGACATCCTCGATCATGGCCGCGCGGTGCGGGTCGGCCCGAATCCCGCCTTCCTGGCGCGACCCAAGGTGAAGGGCGTCATCTTCGACCTCGACGGCGTGCTGACCGACACGGCGGAAGATCATTATCAGGCGTGGCAGGCACTCGCCGACACGCATGGCCTTGCGTTCGACCGCACCGTCAACGAACGGTTGAAAGGGGTCGACCGCGCGGGTTCGCTGCGGCTGATCCTCGATCAAGCGGGGGCAAAGGTCGACACCGCGGTGTTCGACGCGATGCTGGCGGAAAGGAACGCCATCTATCGCGCACGGCTCGCCGATTATTCGCCCGCCAATCTCTTCGCGGGCGTCACCGGTCTCTTTGCCGGGCTGCGCGCCGCCGGGCTCAGGATCGGCCTCGCCTCGGCGAGCCGCAATGCGGGGGAGGTCGTGCGGATGTTCGGCATTGCGGACCAGTTCTATTTCATTGCGGATGCCGGCGCCGTTGCGCGCGGAAAGCCTGCACCCGACGTTTTTCTGGCCTGCGCCAACGGCATGGGCCTGCCCCCCGACGCGTGCGTCGGGGTCGAGGACGCGCAAGCTGGAATTTCGGCCATCCATGCGGCGGGCATGGTGGCGATTGGCATCGGGTCGGAAGAGGCGCTGCCCGATGCCGAGATCAACGTTCCCGCCATAGGCGATCTGACGCCGGGCCGCATCCTGTCGGCAGAACAGGAAGCGGCGGCGCGCGGTCGTCTGTCAACCAGAACAGGTAAAGTGGAGGATATGCCATGTTGAAACGGACCCACCTGCTGTCGTCGATCGCGCTTGTCGCGATGCCGGCCACGGCCTTCGCCCAGGAAGCGCCTCAGCCCGATGACGCCGCCGCCGCCAATGAGGAAATCGTCGTCACCGGCACTGCCGGCGGCGGGATCAACCGCCAGGACGCGGCCTTTGCGATCACCAGCATCAATTCGGACGCGATCGACCGCGCCGCGCCCAACAGCACCGCCGACCTGTTCAAGGTCATTCCCGGCGTGTCGGCCGAAAGCTCGGGCGGCCAGAATGGCGCGAACATCTTCGTGCGCGGCTATCCGTCGGGCGGCGACGCCGAATTCGTCACGCTGACGGTACAGGGTGTCCCCTTCTTCTCGCCGCCGACGCTGTCGTTCCTCGAAAACACCCAGCTCATCCGCATCGACGAGACGATCGAGCGCGTCGAGGCGGTGCGTGGGGGCACCGGCGCGCTGTTCGGCAACGGCCAGCCCGGCCTCACCGTCAATTTCGTCCAGAAGGAAGGCGGCCGCGATTTCGAGGGCCTCGTGAAGGCGAGCATCACTGACTATGGCGACCTGCGTGGCGACATGCTGCTCTCGGGTCCGCTCGGCGAGAATACGAGCTTCATGGTCGGCGGTTATTATTCGAGCGGCGAAGGCATCCGCAGCCCGGGCTTCACCGCCGAAAAGGGCGGGCAGATCACCGCGAACGTCCGCCACGATCTCGACAAGGGATCGATCCTCGTCTTCGCGCGCTATCTCAACGATCGCGGTCAGTGGCTGCTGCCGATCCCGGTGATCCGCGACGGCGACAAGGTGCGCCGGTTCGGCAATATCGATCCGGGCACCGGCGTCCTCGCGGGCCCCGAAACGCGGCTCGCGGTGCTGCCCGACGGGACGCGCGCCGACCTTGCTGACGGCCGCGGCGCCAAGCTGGTCAACCTTGGCACCAATTTCGACTATGAGGTCGGCGACGGACTGCAGCTGCGCTACCGCGCGAGCTATCTCAAGGGTGATGCCGACACGACGGGCCTCGTCCCCGCGAGCACCGCGATGACCGCCGACGCCTATGCCGCCTCGCTCGGCAGCACGGTGGGCAGCCTGACCTATGTCAATGGCGGGCAGGCGGTCGCCGGCACCCAGCAGGTGATCCGCGCGGGCACGTGGATCGTGCGCAAGCAGATCGAGGATTTCACCAACGACCTCGCGGTCGAATGGGAAAGCGGGAACAACAAGTTCACCGTCGGCGCCTATTATTCGGACTTCTCGTCGGACGACCAGTGGAACCTCGGCAACGTCCATCTGCTGACCGCCGAGAACCACGGCCGCCTGCTCAACCTGACGCTCGCGAACGGCCAGGTCGCGGCGAGCAACGGCTATACGCAGGGCTCGTTCTTCAACGTTAACGCCGCTTATGACGGCCGCGAATATGCCTTCTACGCCGTCGACGAGTATCAGATCACCCCCGAACTGCGCTTCGACGCGGGGCTTCGCTACCAGAATTACAAGGCGACCGGTACGATCGAGAACAACAGCTCGGTCGACGTCGACGGCAACCCCGACACGCTCTACGACAATGGCACCGCGGTACTCAACGGCACCTTCCGCAACATCGCGTACAAGAAGGGCGCCTGGTCGTGGACCGCGGGGCTCAATTACGACTTCTCGTCGTCGGTCGGCGCCTATGTCCGTTACAATCGCGGCAACACCAACCCGTTCTTCGACAATCTGCGCGACGGGATTTTCGTGTCGCCGCGCGTCGACAATTTCGAGGGCGGGGTGAAGGTGCGCACCGATCTTGTCTCGCTCTATGCCACGCTGTTCCATACGAAGTTCAAGGGGCTGGTGACGACGGTGATCCAGAACGGCGCGCCGGTCGCCGACATTGGCGGGGCGCGCAGCACCGGGATCGAACTCGAAGGACAGCTGCGTCCGATCGACAATTTCGCTATTGCCTTCTCGGGCACTTGGCTTGACGCGAAATATCGTGACTTCTTCGCGGGCGGCGGCACGGTCGACCTCAGCGGCAACCGCGTGCAACGCCAGCCGAAATGGCAGTGGCGCGTGACCCCGTCGTACGACATCGAGTTTGGCGACAATAGCAAGGTCTCGCTCTATTCGACCTTCTCCTATGTCGGCGACCGTTTCTCCGACACCGCGAACACCCAGTCGCTGCCGCATTATTTCAAGATCGATGCGGGCGTGACTGTCGATGTGGGCGACGCGCTGACCTTTGCGGTGACCGCCGACAATCTGACCGACAAGGTCGGGCTGACCGAGGGCGATCCGCGCACGCTGGGGCAGACGGGGGGCGAGGTCGTCAACGCGCGCCCGATCCTCGGCCGGTCGTTCCGCTTCAGCGCGGCCTATAAATTCTAGGGACCATCCCTCCCTTGGGTGGCCGCGGCCTCTTCGCGGCCACCCCTTCTTTTTCTAAGGATGGCCCATGGCTCGCATCCGACTGATCGCCGCGCTGATCCTCACATATGTCGCCTTCGCGATGCTGCTCAACAGCGTCGGGACGGTCATTCTCCAGTCGATTTCCAGCTTTGGCGTGACCAAGCCCCAGGCGAGCACGCTCGAGGGGTTCAAGGATATCACGATCGCCGTCGTGTCGTTCGCGACCGCGAGCTACCTGCCGCGGCTTGGTCTTCGTAACGCGCTGATCGGTGCGCTGTTTCTTGCGATTGCAGCGTGCATCGTCATGCCGCTCGCCGGCAGCTTCGGCGCGGCGCAGCTTCATTTCGCGATGGTCGGGGCGGCGTTCGCGGTCGCCAAGGTCGTCGTCTATTCGATGATCGGCCTCGTCACCGACACTCCCCGCAAACACGCCAGCCTGACCAGCCTGATCGAGGGCATGTTCATGATCGGGGTGCTCTCCTCTTACTGGGTGTTCAGCGCCTTCATCGATCCCGAAGGACTGAGGTGGCTGAACGCTTACTGGGTTCTCGGCGCGATCAGCGCGCTGGCGCTTGTGCTGTTGCTGACCGCACCGGTCGACGAGCACCGCACGCACGAGGGCGACGAGGCGGCGGCAGGCGAGGGCCCGCCGCTCATTGCGATGCTGAAGCTCGCGGCCTTGCCGCTCGTCCTCATCTTCGTCGCCTGCGCTTTCCTGTTCGTCCTGATCGAGCAGGGAATCCAGAGCTGGCTGCCGACCTTCAATAACGAAGTGCTGCATCTGCCGGCACAGATGAGTGTGCAGGCGGCCAGCCTCTTTGCCGCGTGCCTCGCGATCGGGCGCTTCGGCGCCGGCGCGGTGATGGCGCGGTTCGACTGGTATCCGGTGCTCAATACCTGCCTCGCGGTACTGGCGGCGCTGATCGTCCTCGTGCTGCCGCTCGCCGACGGGCTGACACCCGGCGCGATCCACAGCTGGACCGACGCGCCGGTCGCGGCTTTCCTCTTCCCGCTGATCGGGATCGCGCTCGCGCCCGTCTATCCCACGATCATCTCGGTGATGCTGAGCGCGATGCCGAACCGTCAGCATCCGCCGCTGATGGGGCTGGTCGTCGTCTTTTCGGCGCTGGGCGGGACGACGGGGTCGATGATCACCGGCGCCCTCTTCGCCCATCTCGACGGCCGGACCACCTTCACACTGATGCTGGTTCCGACCGCGATCCTCGCGGCGGGGCTGTTCTTCCTGCGCCGACGAATCCGGGCTGCCGGATAGCGGCGACGTCGGTCAGTCGGCCGAAATATTCAGCGCAGCGAGCGCGATGATGAAGAGCAGGATAACGGCCGTAAAAAGGGCCGTCGCGGCCGTGAACAGAAACGCGCTCGCGGGGCGCTGTGGATAGAGGTCGTCGATCCCGTCAGGCAGGGGTGTTTCGGCAGACGCGCCTTCCTCTTCGTCGTGGGGCGCCTTGAGCAGCGCCGCGCTGATCGCGCTCGCCGGGACGGGTGACAGAAACTCGCACCCGAAGCGCCTGCCGTCGCTGCGAACGACGCGCGCGGGGGCGGCGCCCAGTTCGGGCAGGACGAGAAGAAAGGTCTCGCCGACCGCGAAGGCTGCGTCGGTCTCGATCAGCAAGCCCGTCCGCGAGAGGTTGCGGATGACGACCGCGGATTCGGCCGCCGCCGACCGCGCGGCGACGTCGAGCCGGAGCGTGCGACGCCGTGTTCGCCTCCGGTCGGCCGTTTCGGCCGGTCCCGCGATATGGGCCAGCAAGGATCTCACCACCGTCTCCTTTGGCGACCATCTTCGCGCGGCAACCTTAATATTGCCTTGTCGAGACGATTTACTGTCCTCGGAAAAAGGAAAATAGCACAGCGGGACGCGCGCGGAACGAAATCGGGAATCGGAGGCATCGCGGCGCCGGCGAGGGGTCCGGTTGCGACGAGCTGTGCCGATTTGTGGATCGAATCGGGACGCAAATTCAGTATCTGCGACGCTGCTGTTTAACAGAACAGTTCTTCTATCTAATTGTATCTGGGCCTTATTAACTTTGACAGTTGATTGATGAAGCGCCCCGGATTCCGTGCAAATCAGCCTTATCTAAAAATGTGTTAACGCGCTTGCGGAATCTCGAGAATCCATGCTCTCCTAGCAGGTGGGGAAGGTCCGAGTCGCTCGGACAGTGGGTCGCACTGACATTGAGGAACCTTTGTCATGCCGTTCGCGCGGCAGGGAGAGGTGCGTGCGAGGGAAACAGACATGGATGCTTTCGACAATCCGGCGCGGAATGGGATGGGGCCGCAGCGTGATGGCGCATCTGCCGACCAGTCGAACCAAGCCGTCGCCGGGAGCGAGCTTCTGGCTGGCGCAGCGAACGTCACGGCCGCCGCATCGGCGATGCCACTGGCGATCCAGGCAATCCTCGTTCCCGACGCGAGCGGGCGCATCCTGCTCCCCGCCGGCGCGTCGATCGACGACATCAGCGTGTCGGGCACCGATCTGATCGTCACCCTGCCGAACGGCCAGGTGCTGATCATTCCGAACGGTGCGGTCGACATTCCCGCGATCGTCATCGACGGCGACACGGTGCCCGCGAGCACCGTCGCACAGCTGCTCGAAAATCTGGGCGAGCTGAATCCCGAAGCCGGCGTACGCAGCTCGGGCGGCAATTTCGCCGATCCCGAAGGGCCGATCCAGGACGCCTATGCGCTCGGCGACCTGCTGCCCTATACCGAACTCGCCTTTCCGCAGCCCGAGGACCGCGAACTGCTGCCGGCCGTTCCCGACGAGGAACCCGAAATCGTCATCGTCACGCCGGACCAGCCCGTCGGCGCGGTGGCGGCGACCGCAAGCGTCAACGAGGCGGGGCTTCCGGTGCGCGGCAGCGAGCCTGCGGGCAGCAACGCCGCCGCGAACAGCGAAACGACGACCGGCTCGATCGTTTACGATGCCGGCGACGGCCTCGACACGCTGACGATCAACGGCACCGCGGTCACCACGGTCGGGCAGGTCATCACGACGCCGCTCGGCCAGCTGACGATCACCAGCCTGACGCCGGGCAATGTCGGTTACAGCTACACGCTCACCGACAACACCAATGCAAACGCCAATCTGACCGACATCTTCACAGTGGTCGTCACCGACAACGACGGCGACACCGCGACCGCGACTCTGACGATCGATGTTGTCGACGACGTGCCGACCGCGCGGGGCGACACCGACCAGGTCGCCGCGGGCAGCTTTGCGCCCGAGAGCGGCAATGTCCTGACCGGCGCCGGTACCACAAGCGGCGCGGCGGGCGCCGACACGCCGGGCGCCGACGGTGCGACGCTGACGGGCATCCGCGGCGCCGGCAGCGAAAGCTTCGCGGCGCCGGGCACGGTGCAGGGCCAATATGGCGTGCTGACGATCGGCGCCAACGGCAGCTACAGCTATGTTCGCAATCCCGGCACGCCGGGCGGGGTGAGCGACGTCTTCACCTATCAGATCACCGACAGCGACGGCGATACTTCGACGGCGACCCTGACCATCAGCATCGCCGATGCGCCGACCGTCATCACGTTCGTTCCGGGCGACGGCGAGGGTGACGGCGGTACCGTCGTGTCCAAAGCCAACCTGGGGCC
>CBJKNR010000026.1:0-17738 GCA_966417555.1 uncultured Sphingopyxis sp. | reverse complement strand
TCGCGTGTGTCGCCGATTTGCGCGCTCTGCAATTGATGCTCGGTCCCGCCGATATTGCGACGACCGAAATTTACACGCATGTCGACAGCCTCCGCCTTGTCGAGCTGGTCAACAAGCGGCACCCGCTCGCACGGATGGATGGCGTTGACCTCAAGGCTCCATCGTCCTAGCGACTGCGCATGACAGCCTTTCTGGACTTCGAAAAACCGGTCGCGGCGCTGGATCGGCAGATCGCCGAACTGCGCGAAATGGGTGACGATCCGTCGCTCAACATCGACAACGACATTGCGCGGCTCGAGGACAAGTCCTCGAAATTGCTGCGTGATATCTATACCAAGCTGACGCCGTGGCAGAAGACGCAAGTCGCGCGTCACCCCGATCGGCCGCATTTCAAACATTATGTCGCGGGGCTGTTCGACGACTGGATGCCGCTCGCGGGCGACCGCAATTTCGCCGACGATCAGGCGATCCTCGGCGGGCTCGCGCATTTTCGCGGCCGTCGCGTGATGGTGATCGGCCATGAAAAGGGCGATGATATTCCATCGCGGATGAAGCATAATTTCGGGATGGCGAAGCCCGAGGGCTATCGCAAGGCGATCCGCCTGATGCAGCTCGCCGACCGCTTCGGCCTGCCCGTGGTGACGCTCGTCGATACGTCGGGCGCCTTTCCGGGTATCCAGGCCGAGGAGCGCGGGCAGGCCGAAGCGATCGCGCGTTCGACCGAACAATGCCTCGCGCTCGGCGTGCCGATGGTTGCCGCCGTGGTCGGTGAAGGCGGCTCGGGCGGCGCGATCGCGCTCGCTGCCGCGAACCGGGTGCTGATGTTCGAACATGCCGTCTATTCGGTCATCTCGCCCGAAGGCTGTGCGTCGATCCTGTGGCGCACGTCGGACAAGGCGGCCGACGCCGCCGCGGCGATGAAGATGTCGGCGCAGGACCTGCTCGCCCTCAAGGTGATCGACCGGATCGTTCCCGAACCCGTCGGCGGCGCACACCGCGCGCCCGACGTCGCGATCGCGGCGCTGGGTGACGCGATCGCGCAGGAACTCGATGCCCTGTCGGGCCTGCCGCGCGACACGATCCTTGCCGCGCGCGAGGAAAAATTCCTTGCGATGGGGCGCGCTTAGCCGCGTTTCGGCCGGAACCCGATCGCGGGTCATGGCGTTCCATTTTCACAAAATCGACAAGCCGCGATCATGACGCGGCTTGTCTTGTCACGTGACGGGAATATTCCTGAACGCAGGAATTGGACGGGAGGCATATGATGAGCTGGAAGACCGGAAAAACCCTGGCGGCAGCATTGGCGATGGGCGGGCTTGCCTTTACCGGCGCGGCCGACGCGCAGCTGAAGGCGATCAGGACCCAGACCAACATCTCGCCCGCCGAGCGCAAGCAGGGCGACGAGGCACATCCGCAGCTTTTGCAGGAATTCGGCGGGGCCTATGCCGGGCCGCAGGCCGCCTATGTGAACCGTGTCGGGCAGAATATCGCGGTGCAGTCGGGCCTGTCGCGTAGCCCGAGCGATTTCACCGTCACCTTGCTCAATTCGCCGGTGAACAACGCCTTCGCGATCCCCGGCGGCTATGTCTATGTCACCCGCCAGCTGATGGCGCTGATGAACGACGAGGCCGAGCTTGCCGGCGTGCTCGGGCACGAGGTCGGCCATGTCGCCGCGCAGCACAGCAAGAAGCGCCAGTCGGCGGCGACGCGCAACCAGATTCTCGGCGTGCTCGGCGCGGTGCTCGGCGGCGCGATCGGCGACAATGGCGGGCTGCTCGGCGGGCTCGGCGGGCTGCTCCAGAATAATTCGATGCGCGTCGCGCAGCTTGCGACGCTGGGCTTTTCGCGCAGCCAGGAATTGCAGGCCGACCAGCTCGGTGTCCAATATCTGCGCAGCGCGGGCTATGATCCGCTCGCGCTGTCAACGATGCTCGCAAGCCTCGCGGCGCAAACAAGCCTCGACGCGCGCCTTGCGGGCGGCGATGCGCGCTCGCTGCCCGAATGGGCGAGCACGCACCCCGATCCGGCCTCGCGCGTGCGCAATGCCCAGACGCTGGCAAGCCGCGTCGGCGGCAGCGGCGGCAACCGCAACGCCGACGCGTTCCTCGCGTCGGTCGACAATGTGCTTTATGGCGACGACCCCGCGCAGGGTGTGGTCGAAGGGCGCGATTTCCTTCATCCCGACCTCAAGCTGCGCTTCACCGTGCCGAACGGCTACGGCATGCAGAACGGCGCCGCCGCAGTGTCGGTCAGCGGAAACGGCGGGCAGGCGCAATTCACCACCGGTCCGTACAGCGGCGACATGAATGCCTATATCGCCGCCGCGTTCAAGGCGATTGCCGGCAACGCATCGATCAGCCCGGGGACGATCCAGCGCACCACGGTGAACGGCATCCCGGCCTATTATTCGACGGCGCGGGTGAATACGCAGTCGGGCCAGGTCGACGTCACTGTCTTTGCCTATGAATTTTCACGCAGCAGTGCGTTTCACTTCGTCGCGCTGACGCAGGCGGGCGGCAGCGGCGTGTTCAATTCGATGTACAACAGTGTCCGGCGGCTGAGCGCGGCGGAGGCTGCGGCGATCAAGCCGCGACGGATCGACGTCGTGACCGTGGGCCGCAGCGATACCGTCGCCAGCCTCGCGCGGCGCATGGCGTACAGCAATTATCAGGCCGAGCGGTTCCAGGTGCTCAACCGCCTGACCGCGTCGAGCAGATTGATCCCGGGGCAGAAGGTGAAAATCGTGGTCTACGCCAGCCGATAGGCCGGAACGCATGAAAAAGGGCGGTGGGATGACCCACCGCCCTTTCCGGTCTCGCTTGCGCGCCCGGGGGCGCGCTCGCCAACGCGATTAGTCGAGGTTCGACGCAACCTCGTTGAAGGTGTTGCTGACGCTGTTGCCGACGAGGCCCATGGCCGAGATGCCGGCGACGGCGATGAGGGCCGCGATCAGGCCATATTCGATGGCGGTGGCGGCTTTGGTGTCGCGAACGAACTTCTTGATGAACTTCATGACTGGTCTCCTGATTTCACTTACCCTGTTGACGGTCTGGTCTGGGTCAACATGAGCGGGTTTAGGGCGAATAAGTTTTGAAAATCTTAATAGGGCAGCGCCGCGAAAGTCCGAAAACGGGACGCCGCGGCCGCTACATATTCTGGTCGGCAGCTTCCGAAACATTGCCCCACATATTGTTGGTGGAGTTGGCGACATTGCCTACTGCGACGACGGCCGCCAGAAAGACGAGGGCCAGGATCAGCCCATATTCGACGGCTGTGGCGGCCCTGGTCGACCGCATCAGCCTGTAAAAGCTTCGCATTGTTCCACCCCTGCTGAAATTATAGTTCCCGAGGGGTCCATCACTCTCACAGGAAGGTTAACAATTTGTCCGTGTCCAACCCCGGAAAACCGCCAAAAAATCTGCTTGTCGTTGTCGCCGCGGCGCTCGTCGACCGCGACGGGCGGCTGCTTGTCCAGCAACGTCCCGAGGGATTGGCAATGGCAGGGTTATGGGAGTTTCCGGGGGGCAAGCTGGAAGCCGGCGAAACGCCCGAGCAGGCGCTGATACGCGAGCTTGCCGAAGAGCTTGCGATCGACGTCGACCACGCCTGCCTCGCGCCCGCCTGTTTCGCGAGCGACACGCTGGGCGACCGGCATCTGTTGCTGCTGCTCTATGTCTGCCGCAAATGGCGCGGGACGCCGGTCGCCCGGCATGCCAGCGCGCTCCGCTGGGTACGCCCGGTCGAATTGCACGGGCTCGCGATGCCGCCCGCCGATGCGCCGCTGATCGGCCTGCTTGAGGCGCTGATCTAGGGTTTCGGTTTCAGCGCTTCGGCGAGCGAGGCGGTGCCGCTGCCGCGACGCGCGGGTTGCGGCTGGTCCGGATGCGGCGCCCAGCCGCTGAAATAGACGAGGCGAAAGCTTTCGGCGACGCGGCCGTCGGGATCGGCCTGCGCGGCAAAAGCGGCGGCGATCCGCGCGGCTTCTTCACGCGTCAACGGCGCCGGGGCGGGGGTGAGCCGGCCCGACAGGCCGGCGGCGCGCAGGTCGCGAACGAGCGCAAACCAGTCGGCATAGCGCACCGTGAGCGCCTCGACGTCAACGACGGGCAGCGTGAAGCCGACGCGCTGGAGCAGATTGCCCATCGCGGCGAGATCGATCTGCGGGTGCAGCCGCGCGATCGAGCGCACACCGTCGCTCATGACTGCACGGCGGAGGCGCGGCAGGCTGCCGTCGCCGACAAAGGCCCCGAGCAGCAGGCCGTCGGGTGCGAGTAGCGCGCGGAGCCGGACGAGCGCGCCGGGCACGTCGTTGACGCTGTCGAGCCCGCCCGGCCAGAGGATGAGGTCGAAACTTGCGAAGGGCAGGGCGATCGCGTCGGCCTCGACCGCGATCGCGCCGCGCGCCGCCGCGAGACGCGGGCCCGCCTCGGCGATGGTGAGTTCGGTGCCCATGCTGCGCAGATGATCGGCGAGGGCCATGTCGTGCGCGCCGATGAGCAGCGTGCGGGGAAATTCGCGCGTCACCATCGTCAGCCGGTCGAGCAATGTTTCGGCGATGATCGGCGCGAGGAAATTGGCCGAGGCGGGGAGGCGCGCCATACGGTCGCGCTGGGCACGGTGGCGGGCGGAGGAGAAAAGCGGGCGAGGGGATTGCGACATGCGCCGCTTGTGCCGCCGCCGGCGATGCTTCACAAGCCGGTGATGGCGACGACGAGGGGGGATGCCGAAAAAGATCGGGCGCCGGCGGGAGCGCGGCTCGGCGGCCTGCGCGCCGCAGCGCGCGCGATCGTCGACTATGCGCTGCCGCCCCGTTGCCCCGGCTGCGGGATCATCGTCGGCGAAGATCGCCAGTTTTGCCTGTCCTGCTGGTCGTCGCTCGACTTTCTGGATGGTCCCTGCTGCAAGCACTGCTCGATTCCGCTGCCGGCTTCGCCGCCCGGAGCCGCGATGGCGTGCGGCGCGTGCCTTGCCGAGCCGCCCCCGTTCGACGGGGCGCCGGCGGCGGTCGCCTATGGCCCCGTCGCGCGCACGGTCGCGCTGCGGCTCAAATATGGGCGGCGAACCGGGCACGCGCGGTTGATGGCGCGGCTGATGGCGCGCCAGCTCGTCGCGTTGGGCGACATCGATGCTGTCCTGCTCGTTCCGGTACCCTTGCACCGCTGGCGGCTCTGGTCGCGCGGGTTCAACCAGGCGGCGCTGATCACCGACGAACTGGCGCGATTGACCGGAACGCCGCGCGATCATCACCTGCTGCTGCGGGTCAAGGCGACCGCGTCGCTGCGCGGCAGCGGGCGCCGCGAACGCGAGCGCATCGTCGCCGGGGCGTTCGCGCTCGCGCCCGACGCGGGCGCGCGCGTCGCCGGCCGGCACCTCATCCTGATCGACGATGTCCACGCGAGCGGCGCGACGCTGCGCGCGGCGGCGCGGGTGCTGCGGCGCGCGGGCGCGGCGCGCGTCTCGGCGCTGACCTGGACGCGGGTGGTCCCCGAAGCGCTTGGTCTCGGCAACATATTTGACTTTGCTTCGTTGGATTCCGATATGCAGGTCGAAAGGATGACAGGATAGCCGCATGGCCAGGATCGAAGTGTATACGAAGGCATTCTGCCCCTATTGCACCCGCGCGAAGATGCTGCTGGATGACAAGGGCGCCGATTTTCGGGAAATCGACGTGACGATGGACCGCGCCGGGTTCGACGCGATGGTCGATCGCTCGCACGGGCGTCGCACGGTGCCGCAAGTGTTTATCGACGGGAAGCATATCGGCGGGAGCGACGATCTCGCCGCGCTCGATGCGAAGGGCGAACTCGACGCGCTGCTGGGAGCGGCCTACCCTTGATCGTGTTCGACCTTTGCTGTGCCGCCGGCGACCACCGGTTCGAAGCCTGGTTCGCGAGCAGCGAGAGCTTTGCCGACCAGCAGGCGCGCGGGCTGATCGCCTGCCCGATCTGCGGCGACAGCGCGGTGAAGAAGGCGGTGATGGCGCCGCGGGTCGGCGCGAAATCGAATCAGGCGGCGTGCGTGCCGGCCCCGGTTCGGCCCGAGCCGGCCGTCGAGCCCGGCCCCGAACTGGTGCGCAAATTGCTGGCCGACATCGCCGCAAAACAGGCCGAAATGCTGCCGCAGTCGCGCTGGGTCGGGCGCGATTTCGCCAACGCCGCGCGCGCGATGCACGAAGGGCGCGCGGCCGAGGACCTGATCCACGGCCAGGCTTCGCCCGATGAGGCGCAGGCGCTGCACGACGACGGGATCGCGGCGATCCCCTTGCTCGTGCCGCTGGTGCCGCCCGAAGCGGCGAATTGATCGGTGGCGATTGACGCTGAGCGTGCCGCGCCGCTACACGAGCGGCGGCGCACCCGTAGCTCAGCAGGATAGAGCATCAGATTCCTAATCTGGGGGCCACTGGTTCGAATCCAGTCGGGTGCACCATTCTCACTTGAATTCAAAGAGCGTCGGTTGGTCCGGGGCTGGCGTCTCGATGACGAGCAGGCCGAGGTGCATGGCCTGGGTGATGAGATGCGCCCGATTGCGGGCATTGAGCTTCAGCCGCACATTTTCGATGTGCCGTTCGACCGTTCGCGGCGCGATGTTGATCTCGAGCGCGATTTGCTTGGCCGAGCAACCGACCGCCACCAGTTCCAGTATTTGATGCTCGCGAAAGGTCAAATGCGGTTCAACGTTCAAAGCATTTCGATGCACGGTGCAATCCCCTGACACCCAAGGCGTGGACACTTTGCGACCGACGAGCATCTTTTGCGCGGGAAGACCCGCAACCCACCTGCTCTGGATGGATGATAAAGCTTTGCGCGCTGTTTAGCAATTAACCTAAGCTAATTAAGCATATGCCGTCACAGGCTGTGTCATTACAGCTATGATACTGAAATTCAGTCGTAAATGCATTGAAAATGCTAAGGAGAATTACGTGGGTGAATTTCCTGGGCTGTTCATACACACGAATTCCCAGGTCTTTCCCCGGATGGATTCGCGCTCCGCAAAGGCTGATGAGACTCGCAAACGGGGTCGCCGCAAATACCAATTCCAGATTGGAGACGTGGCGTGCAATGTCTGTCGGCAGAAGTTCAGCGCGGGGCTATTCCGCAGGATACCCTCCTAAAATTTCGTAAAGGCGAGATCATCTTTTCGCAGGGCGATCCCGGCGATTGCTGGTTCGAAGTGGTTTCGGGCACGGTCCGGACCTGCCATTTCCATATCGACGGGCACCGCCAGTTGACCGGCTTTTTCTATCAGGGCGATGTGTTCGGCGTCGAATATGGCTCGCGCGACGCGGCCGCCGAAGCGGTCACCAACACGATCCTGACCCGGCATCCGGTGCCCAAGGTCGAGCCCGGCAACCCGGGGAAGAATCGGGCGCTGGAACGCGCGCTCGACAGCGCGAATCAGTGCATCTTCCTGCTCGGTCGCCGCAATGCAAACGAGCGCGTCGCGGCTTTCCTGCTGATCGCCGCAAAGCGGCTGTCGGCGCTCGGCAGCATTCCCCTGCCGATGACGCGAAGCGACATTGCCGATCATCTGGGACTCACCATCCATACCGTGAGCCGGACGATTTCGGGTTTTGTCCGGCAGGGCCTGATCGAGCTCGAGGGGCCGCAGCTGTGCCGGCTCGTCGATCTCGAAGGGTTGCGCGCGATTGCCGGTGACGAAATGGGCGCGGCGATCGACAAGATGGCGGTGATGCGTTCGCGGGGATCGTTCAGCGGGCAGGAGGCGGACGCATGACCAGCCTGTCGCCTCCCGTGCTGCGCCACGTCGGTTTCGCCGCGCTCGGCTTCTCGGCCGTCACGATCCCCGCGCAGGCCGGGGCACATGAAACGCCCGCGCTCGAATGCCTGTGCGCGACGCTTCCCTTCCTCGATACCGCGCCGACCTGGAATGCGGCAGCGGCGCCGGGCGGGGCGGCCGAAAGTCCACCGGCCGCGAATGTCGAGAGCGAGATCGACGCGCAGCGCCGGATCATCGCCGAACAGCGCGCACTGATCGACCAGCAAAATGCGATGCTGGTCGAGCAGCGGCAGCAGATCGTGAAGATGCAGGGACAGCTTATTACCCAGCAGGCGCAGATCGATCGGCTATCGTCCTTTGCGCTCGCCGAGGCGCCGCTCGACCTGTTCCGCGGAACCGGCATGGGGCAGGGCGTTGCCGGCCCCGCGCTTCCCGGCCCTGGCAGCGACGCTGTCGCGTTGCCCGATGCGCCGGTCGGCGAGGCGCCTCCTCCGGGCGAGTCGACGACGGAACGCGTCGCTGCGGTTCCCGAAGGACAGGGGGTGCTGACGCGCGCCGGCAACCTCATCTTCGAACCCTCGTTCGAATATACGCGCTCGTCGTCCAATCGCCTGGTCTTTCGCGGCATCGAACTGATCCCGGGGATCCAGATCGGGCTGATCGAGGCGACCGATGCCGACCGCGACACGCTCGTCGGCACGGCCTCGCTGCGTTACGGAATCAGCGACCGGCTCGAGGCCGAGGTGCGCATCCCCTATCTCTATCGCAACGACCGGATCGAGGTCGTCCAGCAGCGCGACGAGGGCATCGTCCGGTCGATCGCGCTGCGCGAGGACGGGATCGGCGACGCCGAATTCTCGCTGCGCTATCAATTCAATCGCCCGGTCGGGCAAAAGCCGATCTTCGTCGGGACGCTGCGCGTGAAATCGGACACCGGCAAGGGACCGTTCGAGGTTGGCTACGATGAATTCGGCGTCGCCACGGGGCTGGCCACAGGGTCGGGTTTCTGGGCAGTTCAGCCGGGGCTCAATTTCCTGATGCCGTCGGATCCCGCGGTGATCTACGGCGGCGCGGCCTATCTTTATCATATCCCGCGCGACGTGAACAAAATGGTCGGCGACGTGCTGATCGGGCGCGTCGATCCGGGCGATGCGGTTTCGGCCAATATCGGTTTCGGTTTCGCGCTCAACCCGCGCTTTTCCTTCTCGCTCGGTTACCGGCACAATTATATTTTCCCGACCAAGACCGAGATTGGCGATACGCATCAGAAATCCAACTATATCCACGTCGGTTCGCTCAATTTCGGCATGTCCTATCGCCTGACGGAGCGTGATGTTCTGAACATGGGCTTCGAAATCGGCGTGACCGAGGATGCGCCCGACGTGTCGATCACGCTGCGTATGCCGTTCGGCGGGAAAATATAGGCCCTTCCGGAACGCGATCATCGTCATCCCGGCGAAGGGTGTTCACAGGCACGTGAGTCTGAAAACACGATCTCACTCTCTCAGCCTGACGCACTGGCGAGATCCCGGCCTTCGCCGGGATGACAAGTCAAGCAGGGCTGGTGCTTCCGCGCGAACCCGATGCCGCTTTAGCCCGGCAAAACCCCAAGGAAAGAAGCCCCGCCAGAAATGGCGGGGCCAAGTGAACCGCCCCGTCGAAACGGGGGCGGGGGGTCGTCAGTTGCCGAGTGCGCCGACCGTCTGGGCACCCATCACGGCGCCGATCGCGTCGCTCATCCTTGTCGTGGCGAGCGCGTCGCGAAAGCCTTCGTAGCCGCTGACGTCGAGCACGGCGTCGACCTGCTGGTTCAGCGAGACGTTGCTGGCGGTGTTGATCAGCACATTCTGGATCGCATCGGTGCTCTGGATCAGCGCCGTCTGGCCGTTGTTGGCGAGGAACACCGATTCGTCGCCGATGCGCATGCTGATGCCGCCGCTGGTCAGGATGCCGCCCTGGACCTGCGCCGCGTCGACCGCGGTCAGCGAAGGCGATACGAAGCGTTCGATCGTCTGTCCCTCGGGCGTCCAGCTGACGATCGTGCGAAGCGCGAGCTCGTCGTTGACGAAGCTGCGGATGTCGGCGCCGAAGGAGATCACCATCCCCTGAAAGGCAAAGCCGCCGCGCTGCGTCGCCAGTATCTCGTCGGATACCGTCGGAGCCTCGGCCAGCGGGTCCGCATCCTCCGGCTCGCCGGCAGCGAGGAGCACAGGCGCAAGGGCGAGCAGGAGGATGCGTGGGGGCATGATCGATCTCATTTCACGGTACCGACGCGTACATCGAGCAGGATCTGCGGCGTCAGCTGATATTGGGGGGGGAGGTTGGTCGTGAGATCGCCAACCGAGACGTGGAGCGACCCGTCCTCTTCGAGCGGCGCCTGCGACCAGGGACCCCAGTCGCCGGCGAGATTGAACTCGGGGCGTTTCCTGCCGCCCTCGACGATCGCAAGCGCGATCCCGTTCCAGTGCTTTTCGAAATCCTCGAGCGAATATTCGTTGAGGCCGAGCACCGAATCGCCGGTGAGCACGCGGTCGCCGCGAACACCCTTGATCACGACGAAATGCTTGAAGCCCTTGAGGTCCATCAGCACGATCGTCGGGCGCTTGACCTGCTTCAGCTGCTCGGCGGTAAGGCGGAAGCCTTCGGCGCGATAGCCGCGCGAGGCGAGGTAGGTCTTCATGTCGAGCATCGAGAAGCCGACCTTGCGGATCGCTTCGCGATCACCCTTTTCCCACATCGCGCGGAAGGGCATCGTTTCCGAGGTCGGCGCCCCGTAATGATAGGTAAGCAGCGTCGCAATCGCGGCCGAGCCGCAGCTGAAATCATAGCGCTGACGAATGACAGAGCGGAAGGGAATATCCCACCAGGTCATGACCTGCAGCTGGAAATTGCCGCCCGTTTCGGGTCCGGTCAGCCGGACCTCGGCGGTGGCGGGCGTCGCCGCGAGGGCGCACGCCATGCCCGCGATCAAGGCGCGCATGGGCCGCACGGCAAACTCAGTCGCCGAGGTTGATGGTCAGGTTCATGCCGCTCTGGGCACTGACCTGCGCACCGGTGTTGATCAGCAGGTTCCCGACGCCGTTGAAATTCGACAGCGCGAAGTCGCTGAGCGCGACCGAACCGGCCGTATAGTCGCCGTTGAGGGTGTTGCCGGCGACGAGCGATTCCATCGTCTGATTGGTGATCACGAGCGACTGGCCGCCGCGCAGCGTATCGAGCTCGTTGTCGTTCAGCATCGGCGATTTGCGCGCGGGTTGCGCCGGGGTCGCCGGGGCCACCGATGCGCCAGCCGGAATGGCCTCGGCCACGATGGGAGCCGCCGCCTCCGGTGGAGGCAATTGCGCCGATACGGGCACGGACAGGCCTGCCACGATCAGCAGAGCCGGGACGATCGGGGGTTTCATGACACGGACGCTCCTTGAAAGCGGAAATTCGGGAAATGGCCGGCCCGTCAGTGGAGCCGGGCCGGCCATCCGGGGGGACTTGATCAGTCTTCGCCGCCGCCGCCGCCGCCGGCCGGAGCGCTGTCGCCAAAGCTGACAGTGCCGCTCGCCGCGATGTTGGTCGCAGCCTGGGCATTCGAGTTGATGCCCGTATTCCACGCGGCGTTCAGGATGCCGGCATAGGCCGCGAAGGCGCTGCCGCTCACACTGTTGTTGCCGCTGTTGTAGCCGACGGCCGTGTCGGTTTCGTCCTCACCGTCCAGGTCGACGAGTTCGTCCATCTGCTGGTTGGTGTTGTTGGCATTGAGCGTTTGGGTCGCGACAACGAGGCTGTTGCCGTTGAACGAGCCGTTGCCGTCATTGTCCTGATCGTCGTCCGAGAAGGTGTCGGCCGCATTGTCCTGGACGAACAGGTCGATCAGGTCGTTCACAACGACGGTGTCATTGTCGCTGTGGTTGCCCGAGGCACCCGTGGTGGTGTTGTCATTGTCCTGATTCTGTTGCGCGAGGGCCGGAGTGGCCGTAGCGGCAAGCGCCAGCGTCGACACCGCCAGCATGACTTTCTTCATCATGACGTCTTCCTCTCATAAAATGGGGATGGCTCGCGATGCCGACAGGCATGGCTGATGCGGATCCTCCCCGACTCCGTCCGCATCGGTGCGAACAAGGCGATCATGATCCGCGACGGCACCGGCCGCTTTGCGAATTGGCAATGTCGGGGGCGGAGAAATACCCAGATGATCCCGGTGGGGGGATTGCCTGGTCAATCCGGCCGATGCGCTCCCCCTTTCCTCGGGGGTCTCAGGAGAGATTTGCGCGCATTGTAGCGCGCCCGGCGGCGTCGCGCGCCCACAGCCTTGCTCCGTCACCGTCGCGGGCGAGGCAGAGGTCGAAGGGTGCGCCATCGATCAGCGGCGCTTCGGCGCGGAAGGCGAAATGGTGCGGGGCGATGCCGGGGACGGCGCGCAGCGCATGGTCCATGAGCAGCGTTGCAATGAGCGGACCATGGACGACGAGCCCGGAATAGCCCTCCGCGCCTTGCGCATAGTCGCGGTCGTAATGGATACGGTGCGCGTTGAAGGTGAGGGCCGAATAGCGGAACAGCAGCACGGGGTCGGCGTGGACCGTGCGGATCGCGTCGGCGGGTTCGCTCCCGCCCGGCGCTGTCGGTGGCGGGGCGGGAACGGGCGACGCGGGGGCGGGCTCGCGAAAGACGATGTCCTGTTCCTCGCGGATTGCGGCGACGCCGTCGGCGGTGACGTCGTGGCGCAGCGTGACAAACAGCAGGTCGCCGCTCGCGCCGCGCTTCGGCTTGATCGCATCAATCGTGGTGACGCGGGTCAGCGCGGCGCCGACCGCGACCGGCGCCAGGAATTCGATGCGGCTGCCCGCCCACATGCGGCGGGGAAGCTGGACGGGCGGGAGGAGACCATGATCGTCGCGGCGCGGATGGCCGTCCTCGCCGATCATCGACTGGCGCGCGGTCGGCAGGAAATAGAGCCAGTGGCCGAGCGGCGGGACGGTGCCGGGTGCCCACGGCGAAACCTCGTGATCGAGCAGCGCGGCGAGGCCGGCGAGCGGCGCGGCGGTCGCGACATCCTCGCGCGTCTCGCTGCGGCCGACCCAGGCGGAATAATCGTCCATCAGAAACTCTTGGGCAGGCCGAGCGCGTGCGTCGCGACGTGGCTGAGGATCAAATTGGTGCTGATCGGCGCGACCTGGTAGAGGCGCGTCTCGCGGAACTTGCGCTCGATGTCATATTCCTCGGCAAAGCCGAAGCCGCCGTGCGTCTGGACGCACATGTCGGCGGCGTACCAGCTGGCTTCCGACGCCAGCATCTTCGCCATATTCGCCTCGGTCCCGCAATCGGCGCCCCCGTCGAACAGGCGGGCCGCCTTGTCGACCATCTCGGCGGCGGCGGCGATCTGAACCCAGGCACGCGCGATCGGGAACTGGATGCCCTGATTCTCTCCGATCGCGCGGCCGAAGACCGAGCGGTCCTTTGCGTACGCCGTCGCGCGGTCGACGAAGAAGCGGCCGTCGCCGATGCATTCGGACGCGATCAGGATGCGCTCGGCGTTCATTCCCGAGAGGATGTAGCGGAAGCCCTTGCCTTCCTCGCCGATCAGGTTCGCGGCGGGAACCTCCAGATCGTCGAAGAAGAGCTCGGTCGTCGCATGATTGAGCATCGTGCGCACCGGGCGGATGGTGAGGCCCTTGCCCGCCGCCTCGCGCATATCGACGAGGAGGACGCTCATCCCGTCGGAGGGCTTGGCGCATTCGTCGCGCGGGGTGGTGCGGCACAGCAGTACCATCAGGTCCGAATGCTCGGCGCGGCTGATCCATATTTTCTGGCCGTTGACGACATATTTGTCGCCGGCCCTTCTGGCGAAAGTGCGAATGCGCGTCGTGTCGGTGCCCGCGGTCGGCTCGGTCACGCCGAACGCCTGGAGGCGGAGGTCGCCGCTGGCGATCGCGGGCAGATAGGCCTGCTTCTGCGCCTCCGACCCGTGTTTGAGCAAGGTGCCCATCGTATACATCTGCGCATGGCAGGCGCCGCCGTTGCAGCCCGACCGGTGGATTTCCTCGAGCACCGCGGTCGCGGCGCCGAGGCCGAGACCCGAGCCCCCATATTCTTCGGGAATCAGGACCGAGAGGAAACCCGCCTCGGTCAGCGTGCGAACGAACTCGGTCGGATAGATGCGGTCGCGGTCGAGGCGCTGCCAATATTCGCCCGGAAAGCCGGCGCAGAGGCGGCGCACCGCCTCGCGGATTTCGGAGTGGCTTTGCGTCTGGGCTTCGGACATCGGCGTTGGGCTCTCCCCTGAAGGTCGGGGAGAGCCTTAGGATACGAAGCATCGCGCGCCAAGTCTCTAGATGCTCGGCAGGTCGAGGCCCTTCTCGCGCGCGCAGTCGATCGCGATCTCATAGCCCGCATCGGCGTGGCGCATCACGCCGGTGCCGGGGTCGTTCCACAGCACGCGCTCGAGCCGCTTCGCCGCTTCGGGCGTGCCGTCGGCGACGATGACCATGCCGCTGTGCTGCGAATAGCCCATGCCGACGCCGCCGCCATGATGGAGCGAGACCCAGGTCGCGCCCGACGCGGTGTTGAGGAGCGCGTTGAGCAGCGGCCAGTCGCTGACCGCATCGCTGCCGTCGCGCATCGCCTCGGTCTCGCGGTTGGGTGAGGCGACCGAGCCCGAGTCGAGATGGTCGCGGCCGATCACAACGGGGGCCTTGAGTTCGCCCGATGCGACCATCTCGTTGAACGCAAGGCCGAGCCGGTGGCGGTCGCCGAGCCCGACCCAGCAGATGCGCGCGGGCAGGCCCTGGAACCGGATTTTCTCGCGCGCCATGTCGAGCCAGTTATGGAGGTGCTTGTTGTCGGGAAGCAGTTCCTTCACCTTGGCATCGGTCTTGTAGATATCTTCCGGATCGCCCGACAGCGCCGCCCAGCGGAAGGGGCCGATACCGCGGCAGAAGAGCGGGCGGACATAGGCGGGGACGAAGCCGGGGAAGTCGAAGGCGTTCTCGACGCCCTCGTCCTTCGCCATCTGGCGGATGTTGTTACCATAGTCGGTCGTCGGTACGCCCGCGGCCTGCAGGTCGAGCATCGCCTGCACATGGACGGCCATCGACGCCTTGGCGGCTTTTGCCACCGCGGCGGGATCGCTCTCGCGCTTCGAAAACCATTCATCGAGCGTCCAGCCCGCGGGGAGGTAGCCGTTGACGGGGTCATGCGCCGAGGTCTGGTCGGTGAGGAGGTCGGGACGGATGCCGCGGCGGACCATCTCGGGCAGGATCTCGGCGGCGTTGCCGAGCAGGCCGACCGACGCCGGTCTGCCCTCGGCATGGGCTCCTTCGATCATGGCGATCGCCTCGTCGATGCCCGACGCCTGCCGGTCGAGATAGCCGGTGCGCAGGCGCATCTCGATGCGACTCGGCTGGCACTCGATCGCGAGGCAACTCGCGCCCGCCATCACCGCCGCGAGCGGCTGCGCGCCGCCCATGCCGCCGAGCCCGGCCGTGAGCAGCCAGCGACCGGCGAGGCTGCCGCCATAATGCTGACGGCCCATTTCGACGAAGGTTTCGTAAGTGCCCTGAACGATGCCCTGGCTGCCGATATAGATCCAGCTGCCCGCGGTCATCTGGCCGTACATCATCAGGCCCTTTTTATCGAGCTCGTGGAAATGCTCCCAATTCGCCCATTCGGGGACGAGGTTCGAATTGGCGAGCAGCACGCGCGGGGCATTTTCGTGCGTGCGGAAGACGCCGACGGGCTTGCCCGACTGGATCAGCAACGTCTCATCGCCCTCGAGCCGCTTCAGCGTCTCGACGATCCGGTCATAGCTTTCCCAGTCGCGCGCGGCGCGGCCGATGCCGCCATAGACGACGAGCTCGTGCGGCGCCTCGGCGACGTCGGGGTGCAGATTGTTCATCAGCATCCGCATCGGCGCTTCGGTGAGCCAGCTCTTCGCGCTGATCTCGGGGCCGGTCGCCGGGCGGATCACGCGGCTGTTGTCGATCCTCTGACTAGGGGGGCGGGTGGTCATGCTTGTCCTTTCGCAAAATCGAGGGTCGCGGCGACGATCTGTTCGAGGACAGGCCGGATCGCTGGGTTCGGGTCGATGGGGGAGGGCCAGTTGGCGTGGGTGATCGCGGCGGGCTCGGCCATATATCCGCGCTGCGCGAGTTCCATCTGGATTGCGTGGATATCATTATCCGGATCGCCATAATGGCGCGTTGTCCAGCCGCCCTTGAAGCGTCCGTTGACGACATGGCTGTGACCGCTTGCGGCGCAGATGTTCGCGACGATGGTTTCGAGCTCGGGGGCCGAGGTCGCACCGCCGTTCGTGCCGATGTTGAATTGCGGCAGTTCGCCGTCGAACAGGCGTGGGACGTGGCTGCGGATCGAGTGTGCGTCGTAAAGCACGACTTTGCCGTGCGCGGCTTTCAGGCGGTCGAGCTCGGCGGACAGCGCGTCGTGATAGGGGCGGTGATAGAGGTTGAGCCGCTGGGTGATCGACGTCTCGTCGGGCTGGTCGAAGCGATAGAGCGGCTCGCCGTCGAAGGTCGTTGTCGGGCACAGCTCGGTCGTCGCCTGCCCAGGATAGAGCGACGCGCCCGAAGGATCGCGGTTCATGTCGATGACGCTGCGTGAGATGTCGGTCGCCACCAGCGTTGCGCCGAGATCGGCGGCGAAGGCGTAGAGATCGGCGATCCACCAGTCGGTGTCGATCTGCGCGTGCCAAGGCGACACGAACTGCTCGTCGAGGCCCGCGAGGTCGGTTCCGCCGTGCGGGAAGGCGATGACGAGCGGCGCGTCGCCGCGGTGGACGCGCAGCCAGTCCATCAGCCGAGGCCCGGCAAGGTCGCGGGCACCGCGGCGACAAGGCTGCCCGACCGGATCAGCGCGGTCGCCGCCTCCATATCGGGGTGGAAATGACGGTCATCTTCGAGCGTCGGCACTTGCGAGCGCAGATGCTTATGTGCGGCTTCGAGTGCATCGCTCGACTTCAGCGGCGCGTGGAAGTCGATCCCTTGGCACGCCGCGAGCAGTTCGATGCCGATCACCGCGCTGACATTGTCGGCCATGTCGAGCAGGCGGCGCGCGCCGTGTGCGGCCATCGAGACATGGTCTTCCTGGTTCGCCGAGGTCGGGATCGAGTCGACGCTCGCGGGATAGGCGCGCTGCTTGTTCTCGCTGACGAGCGCCGCGGCGGTGACCTGCGGGATCATGAAGCCCGAGTTGAGGCCGGGGCGCGGGGTGAGGAAGGCGGGGAGGCCCGAGAGCGCGGGGTCGACGAGCATCGCGATCCGGCGCTCCGAAATCGAGCCAATCTCGCACAGTGCCATCGCGATCATGTCGGCGGCGAAGGCGACAGGCTCGGCGTGGAAATTGCCGCCCGACAGCGCCTCGTCGGTGTCGGCGAAGATCAGCGGATTGTCCGAGACGCCATTGGCTTCAATGCCGAGCGTCGTTCCCGCCTGCCGCAAGAGGTCGAGCGCGGCGCCCATCACCTGCGGCTGGCAGCGGAGGCAATAGGGGTCTTGCACGCGCGGATCGCCCTCCGCATGCGATGCACGGATCGCCGATCCCGCCATCAGGCCGCGCAGCGCGTCGCCGACCTCGCGCTGTCCGGCGTGCCCGCGCAGCGCGTGGATGCGCGCGTCGAACGGCGCGTCGGAGCCCGTGGCGGCCTCGGTCGAGAGCGCGCCGGTGATCAGGGCCGAGCGGAAGACCGTCTCGGCGCGGAACAGGCCCGCGAGAGCGTTGGCGGTCGAGAATTGCGTGCCGTTGAGCAGCGCGAGGCCTTCCTTGGGGCCGAGATCGAGCGGCGCGAGGCCCGCTTGCGACAGCGCATCGGCGGCGGGTAGCGTCCTGCCGCCAACCTCGATCGCCCCGACACCGATCATTGCGGCGGCCATATGCGACAGCGGTGCGAGGTCGCCGCTCGCGCCGACCGAGCCCTGCGATGGCACCACTGGGGTCAGGCCCTTCGCGAGCATCGCTTCGAGCATCGCGACCGTCGCGCGTTGCACGCCCGACGCACCCAT
>CBJKNR010000025.1:0-18210 GCA_966417555.1 uncultured Sphingopyxis sp. | reverse complement strand
CAGCAGCGGCACCGCACCGAGGATGAAGGCGAAGCTGGTCATCAGGATCGGGCGCAGACGGTCGCGCGCGGCGCGCACTGCGGCTTCGACCGGCGACAGGCCGTCCTGTTCCTCGGCCTGCTTGGCGAATTCGACGATCAGGATCGCATTCTTCGCCGCGAGTGCGATGAGCACGACAAGCCCGATCTGCGTCAGCACATTATTGTCCATGCCGCGCAAATTCACGCCGATCATCGCCGCGAGCAGACACATCGGGACGATGAAGATAATCGCCAATGGCAACATCAGGCTCTCATATTGGGCGGCGAGCACGAGGAAGACAAAGACCACCGCGAGCGCGAACACGATACCCGCGGTGTTCGCCGCCGCCTTCTGCTGGAAGGCGATGCCCGTCCATTCGGTGCCGTAACCCGCGGGCAGATTGTCGGCGGCGAGCTTCTCCATCGTCGTCAGCGACGCGCCCGACGACGAACCCGGGGCGGTATCGCCGTCGATCTCGACCGCGGGGAAGAGGTTGTAGCGCGTGACGCGGTACGGCCCCGTGCGATCCTCGAAATTCGCGACCGACCCGATCGGCACCATCGCGCCCGAATCCGACCGCGTGCGGAGGTTCGCTATGTCGGCGACGGTCTGGCGATAGGGCGCGTCGGCCTGCGCGGTGACGCGATAGGTACGCCCGAGCAGGTTGAAGTCGTTCACGAACGCTGAGCCGAGATAGACCTGCAGCGCCTCGAACACCCGTTCGGGGGGCACGCCGAGCGCGTTCGCCTTGGCGCGGTCAATATCGGCAAAGATGCGCGGGTTCGACGGGTCGAAGAAGGTGAAGACGTTGGCGAGGCCCGGGGTCTGGTTCGCCTTGCCGATCAGGTTGGTCGACTCGTTCGCGAGCGCGGCATAGCCGTTCCCGCCGCGATCCTGCACGATCATGCGGTACCCGCCCGCCGAACCGATACCCTGGATCAGCGGCGGCGGGATGACGACGATCTGCGCGTCGGTGATGTCGGCGGTGTTCGCGCGCGCCTGATTCATGATGTCCTCGAAATTGACGCCGAGCTTCCCGCGCTCCTCGAACGACTTGAGCGGGAAATAGGCGGCGGCCGAGTTCGGCGCGAGCGTCTGCGACGGGCCGTCGAAGCCCGCGAGCATCACCGAACCGAGCACACCCTCGATCGGCAGCACACGCGCGGCGACCTTTTTCAGCACCGCGTCGGTACGCTCGACCGAAGCGCCCGCGGGCAGCTTGGCGACGACGAGGAAATAGCCCTGGTCCTGCGCGGGGATGAAGCCGGTCGGCGTCGCCCAGAACAGGCCCGCGGTCGCGGCGATCAGCCCGGCATAGGTGACCATCATCTTCTTCGGCGCGCGCACCAGCCGGTCGGTGAGCGAAGCATAGCCGTTGCTGAGCCGCTCGAACGCCTCGTTGAAGCGTTCGCCGGCGCGGTGGATGCGCGCCATCAGCCAGCCGTCGGCCTGCGCGGGGGCGTGGGGCCTCAGCAGGATCGCCGCAAGTGCGGGCGACAGCGTCAGCGACAGCACCAGCGAGATGATCGTCGCGGTCGAGATCGTTACCGCGAACTGCTGATAGAAGGCGCCCGAGAGACCGGTGAGGAACAGCGTCGGCACGAACACTGCGCAGAGCACGAGCACGATCGCGACCAGCGCGCCGGACACCTCGTCCATCGACGTTCGCGCGGCCTCCAGCGCGCTCATGCCCTTCTCGAGATTGCGCTCGACATTCTCCACGACGACGATCGCGTCGTCGACGACGATGCCGATCGCGAGCACCAGCCCGAACAGCGACAGGTTGTTGAGGCTGTAGCCGAACGCCGCGAGCACCACGAAGGTCCCGATCAGGGAGACGGGAATCGCGAGCACCGGAATGATCGCCGCGCGCCATTTCTGCAGGAAGACGAGGATGACGATGACGACGAGGAACACCGCCTCGATCAGCGTTTCCATCACCGCGTCGATCGACTGGGCGATGAATTCGGTCGGGTTGTAGATGACCCGATATTCGAGGCCCTTGGGGAAATTCTTCGACGACGACGCCATTTCGGCCTCGACCGCTTCGGCCGCGGCGAGCGCGTTCGAACCCGGGCGCTGGAACACCGCCATGATAACCGTCGGGTCGCCCGACAAATAGGTGTTGCTGTTATAGTCCGACGCGCCGAGTTCGACGCGCGCGACGTCCGACACGCGGACCTGCCGCCCGTCGGCATCGCTGCGGATGACGATGTTCGCAAAATCCTTGGGATCGGTCAGGCGGCCCTGCGTCTCGACGTTGAGCTGGAAGTCGCTGCCGTTGGCATAGGGCGGCTGGCCGAGCGTCCCCGCTGCGACCTGCACATTCTCGCGGCGGAGCGCGGCGACGATCTCGCCCGCGGTCAGATCGAGCGCGGCAGCGCGGCCGGGGTCGATCCACACGCGCATCGCATAGTCGCGCGCGCCGAACAGCCGCACGTCGCCGACGCCGTCGATACGGCTCAACCGGTCGCGCAGCTGGGTCAGCGCATAGTTGGAGATATAGGCGCGATCGAGCGACTTGTCGGGCGAGACGAGGTTCACGACCATCAGGAAGTCGGGCGAGGTCTTGCGCGTCACGACGCCGAGGCGCTGCACCGTCTCGGGCAGGCGCGGGGTCGCGATCGCAACGCGGTTCTGCACCAGCACCTGCGCGGCGTCGAGGTCGGTGCCGATCTTGAAGGTCACGGTGATCGTGACGACGCCGTCGCCGGTCGACTGGCTGCTCATATAGAGCATATTGTCGACGCCGTTGATTTCCTGCTCGATCGGCGCCGCGACCGTATCGGCGACGGTTTCGGCCGACGCCCCCGGATAGGTTGCGGTGACGGTCACCGTCGGCGGGACGATGTCGGGATATTGCGACACGGGCAGCCCGATATAGGCGACCGCACCGACGATGGTGATGATGACGGCGAGCACGGCGGCGAAGATCGGCCGGTCAATGAAAAAACGGGATAGGCGCATGGGAGAGCCCCTGTCTGGAAAATCGAAACGAGTCGGAGCCTCGAACCCTCACGTCATCCCGGCGAAGGCCGGGATCTCGACGTTGAAGATGGATGCACCGTGGAGATCCCGGCCTTCGCCGGGATGACCAATTGACTTATCGCGCGAAAGTCGCCTGCGCCGACACCGGCTCGGTCGTCCCGGCAGCCTTGGCTTTCGGCGCCGTGGCAACGATCTTCCCGGCCTTGGTCACCGCCTTGGTGCCGGGCCGCGCGAACTGATAGCCGTTGATGACGACGCGGTCGGTCGGCGTGAGGCCCGAGCGGATGACGCGCAGGCCGTCGACGTCGGGACCGATCTCGACCGGCTTGGCCGCGACCATGCCGTCCTTGCCGACGACATAGACGATCTTGCGCGCCTGATCGGTCTGCACCGCGGCGGCAGGGATCAGCAGCGCGCGCGCCGTCTGGCCCGTCGACAGGCGCATGTTGCCGAACATGCCAGGGGTCAGGAACATCCCGGGGTTGGCGAAGCTGGCGCGGGCGCGGATCGTGCCCGAGCGCGGGTCGAGACCATTGTCGGTAAAGTCGAGCCGGCCCTTCCAGCGATAATCGCTTTCGTCCTGCAACCGGACTTCGACGTCGGCACCCTTGTCGCCGCCCTCGCGCTTGGTCTTGAGGAACAGCGCCTCCGAACCCTGGAAGGTGAAATAGACTGGATCGAGCGCATTGATCGTCGTGAGCAGCGTGCCGCCGGCATCGCCCGCCGACACGAGATTGCCCGCGTCGATCTGGCGGTCGGAGATGCGGCCGGAGAGCGGCGCGCGGACGGTGGTGAATTCGACGTCGAGCGCGCGCGCCGCGATGCGGGCATCGGCGCCGGCGAGCGCCGCATTGGCCGCGTTGACGCGGGCGCGGAGGCGATCGATCTCGCTCTGCGACACTGCCTCGATATCGACGAGGCGGCTCGCGCGGTCGAGTTCGAGCTTTGCCAGCGCGAGGTCGCTGCGCGCGCTCGCCGCCGAGGCGCGCGCCTCGGCGAGCGCGGCGCGATAGGGGCGCGGATCGATCGTGAAGAGCGGCTGGCCCTGGCGGACGATCTGGCCGTCGGTGAAGTGGATCGCGGTGATCGCGCCCGAAACGCGCGGACGCACCTCGACCGCCTTCGATGCCTCGAAGCGGCCGATATATTCGTCCCACAGCGTCACGTCGCGCGCGATCGGCGCGGCGACGGTCAGCACGGGCGCCGGCGCGGCGGCGGCCTGCGGTGCACCGTCGCGGAGCAGCCACCAGGCGCCGACGACGAGTATGAGGAACGCGCCGATCCACGCGGCGCGGCGGCCGCGGCCGGGATGGAGAAGGGTCTTGAGTTCGCGGCGGACCTTCGCGTCGGCGGGGTCGAGCTTTCCGATCGGGGTGTGGACGGTCATGGGTATCCCCTCTCCTCTTCGTTCTTTTCGGTCGCCTGCTCCCCGGGGGAGGGGGAGGGGGGCGCAGACGCCCGGTGCCGGAAGCGCATGCTGCCGGCTGGTGTCATGATGGTCCTTGTTGCCAGAGGGCCCTCTTCGAAGAGGACGGCCGCCCTGTCCCGCGCCGCGCATCCTCTGCGCGCGCGGGGTCCCTGTCTAAACCTTGCGGTCAGACGCCGAAGGACGCCCGGCCGGAACAAGACCCGCTCCCGGGAAAATTGTCGATGGTGAAATTTCCGTCCGCCACATGGCTTTTACCCTGCGGCGGACGTCTCGGGGGAGAGCCTATCTTTGTATACTGAGTGGTATATAAGTCATGCTGCGCTGCGTCAAGGCCATTCTGTACCGCGCAGTAAAATTTTTCTTCTAACGCCCGGGCCACAACTTCAGGCTGGTCTCGACGAGGCGTTCGAGTTCGGCGCGCGTCGCGCCCGCGCCCGCCTGCACCGACATGCCCTGATTGACAGCGGTCAGGAAGGCCGCAAGCCCTTCGGCGTCGGTGTCGGGCGGGAAATCGCCCTCCTCCTTCGCGCGCGCGAAGCGTTCGAGCATTGCGCGCTTCGCGACCGCGCCGCGTTCGACCACCGCCTCGCGGATACATTCGGCTTCGGCGCCGCACGCAACCGAGGTGATCACGCCGAGGCAGCCGTTCGGATTTTCGGGGCAGGTGTACATGTCGAGCGCACCGTACATCAGCCGCTCGGCGACACCGCGCGCGGTCGGCGCAGCGAGCGCCGCCTGCATATAATCGAGCTTCTCGCGCTCATAGAGGTCGAGTGCCTTGTTGAAGAGCGCCTCCTTGTTGCCGAAGGCCGCGTACAGACTTGGCTTGGTGATCCCCATCGCCTCGGTGAGGTCGGCCATCGACGCGCCCTCATAGCCCTTCGACCAGAAGACGCGCAGCGCCGCCGCCAGCGCGGCGTCGACACAGAATTCGCGCGGACGTCCCTTGTGAGAACCGGCGTGGGAACCGGCTTGCGAACCATGCGGAGTGGCGGCTTCAACTTCCATAACGACCGGTATATAAGTTGGGTGCGACAAAATGTCCAGTGGCGCGCCGGTCAGGCGAGCCGCGTATCGATCGGCAAGCCGCCCTTCAGCGTCAGCGTCACCGGTGTGCGCTCGGCGATGTCGGCAAGCCGCGCCATCTGCTCGTCGTCGAGCCCGGCGATCGTCAGCACCCGGTCGATCCGAAGCCCGTCCTTGTTCGCGAGCCGCAATCCCACCTCGACCGAGTCGAGCGGCCAGCCCTTGCGGTCGGCGTACATGCGGAGCGTGATCGCGGTGCAGGCGCCGAGCCCCGCGAGCAGAAAATCATAAGGCGCCGGCCCCAGATTCTTGCCTCCCAGGCCCGGTCCCTCGTCGCCGATCAGCGCATGACCGCTGACGTCGATCTCGGTGCGATAATGATCCTTGCCGATGCGCGCGGTTCCGTGGGCCATGCTGCTGTCCTTCATTCAAACGGGTCGGACAGGTCTTGGCGGATCGCCATCCGAACCACAATATCGTCATTCCCGCAAAGGCGAGGAGACCGATATTGCGCATGGGATAGCGCGGGGTTGCGGATTGTCATTCACGAAGTCAGGATGACCGTGCGCAATCAGCGGAGGGTGCGCGAACCACACTCCGCCCGTTGCCACGCAAGCCGGTGGTGCACGATCGGAGAGAATCGGGGGACTATGCTCACTATTGCAATGCTGATCGCCGCTGCGGCCGGGGCACCCGAGCCGCAATCTTTACCGGAAGATAGTTTGATCGGACTTCGCATCGATTGCGATGTGACCGCGACGCGCCATCGTGGCGGACGTTCGGAGCCTTATGGCGGGGGCGAATATATTTTTTTGCTCCCGTCGGCCTTTGGGCCACCAAAGGAGAAATATATCCGGTTCATTTCGATCCTGCACGACGGCCGCACCTTTTCGAGAACCGGGATCGTCGAGCGGTTCGATGAATCCGCAGACCATCCGTTCGCATTGACGCTCGGCACGACGCGTAGCGGCGTCATCCGCATCGAGGCGGCAAAGCCCGACAGCTTTATGGATCTCAGACTCACCGGATCCTACGCCCCTTCTGATGGCGACGGGACAGTGGAGCAGCGTGGCGTTTGCAGAGCGCACGTCGGGCCGCCGCCCATTTCGTTGCCCCAGCGCTGACCTCTGGTCGAGCCATTCCACCAGTCGCCGTGATCGCGATCACAGCCGGCGCCTGGCCAACCATCTAAGCGATTGACCGGCAAGGCCAAAGGGGTGCAATTCATGCGCCGAGGCCGTCGGAGGGACGCTGCGGTGGAACGGGGAATGCGAAAGCTTGCGATATTCGGTGCCGCGTTGACCGCGACGGTCCCCGCCATGGCGGTGGACAAGATGGTCGTCGACATCCAGGGCGTTTCGCCGAACCGCGTCATCGTCTATCTCGACGATCATTCGGCGGAAAAGACCGCCGTTGGCGCCGAGATGCTCGGCCCGGTGAGTATTCGCGAGATCAAGCTCACCATGGTCTACGAGGCGCCGGGCCAGCCCTATTGGACCGAGACCGCACTCCAGTTCAAATGCCCCAACCCGGGCTATGGCAAGAAGCTGCCGCGCAAGGGCAAGGCTGACGAGCCGTGGGTGCTGCCCGACACCGACTCGGTCGAGTTCCGGATGGAAAGCGGGCACAAGCGGATGAAGAATTCGCCCGAGATCGAAACCCTCGCGGGCAGCGGCTGGCAGACCGCGTCCAACTATCTGATGCTGCAGGTCTATCGCGTCGCGTGCAACGACATCGCGATCAGCCAGGCGAAGCAGGCTGCGGTCATCCCCGGCGACAAGCTCGACCCCGCCAAGCTGCGCGCCAGCATGCGCGGGCTCGGGCTCGACACCGCCGAATTCCTGCCCGCCGAGGGGCTGTCGATGAACCTGCTCGCGAGCTATACGTGGGAGCATTTCTGGAAGGACGCCCCCAAGCCCGCGCTCAACAACGGCCGCAAGCTGACGCCGCAGGAGGCCGCCGCGCTCGAAAAACAGCTCGAGGACCAGATCGCGATGCTCGAAAAGCAGCGCGACGTCGTCGGCGCACGGCTTCAGAAGATGGACGCCGAAAACCGCTTCATCGGCGAAGCCGCCAAGCTGCGCGGGGGGCGCAAGATCAGCAGCACCGAACAGACGCTGATCAGCGTCTGGCTTGGCAAGAACGAGGGCGATGTCGTTGCGGCGATGGGCGCGCCGAACGTCAGCGAAGCGGGCGGACTGCGCTTCCTCACCTATTTCAGGGAATATGACGGCCGCTATGCGCTGGTGCGGCCGGGCGGGGAAATCGTCTCGACGCAGGGACTCTACGAAAGCTGCCGCGCCCAGTTCGTGCTCAAACCGGACGGCGGCACGATGCGCGTCGCCGACGTCGTCGTCGATGAACAGCGCAGCGGCCCCGGCCGCGCCTATGTCTGTTCCGAAGTGCTGAACGCGCCGCGCAATTGATCCCGCTTTGCATGAAAGGTTCACCGATGCTGGCAAAGACACTCCGATTGGCCGCCGCTGGCCTCGTTTCAGCCCTCGCGCTCGCGGCCCCCGCCGCGGCGCAGCTCCCGCCCGAACTGCTCCAGGGCGGCGGCGGCAGCGAAGGATCGCTCTACAGCGACGCCTTCTTCAAATCGAAGGAAGGCTATTGGGTGCTGATGCGCGACCGTGCCAACAATGGCCTCCGCTGTTCGGTCAGCTATATCTCCAACGACTGGCTCTATGCGATCCACGGCCCGGGCAACGCGTCGGAAGCGCAGAATAATGCCGGACAGATCTGGTTCAGCGGCAAGACCATCCCCGCGCCGGCGGGCAAGCCCGAGCAGGTCGAGCTTTTCGTTCGCGCGATGAAGGGCAAGACCGCCACCTTTCCGGCCGCACTGACCAGGGTCATTCCCGAGCACGGCACTTTCATCCTGTTCCTCAACGTCAAAAATTATCTGCGCACCGTCATCAAGAAGGGCGAGGACAGCGACGAATTCGCGATCGATCTGCGCGGCAAGCAGGTTTATGCGGTCAAGCTCCCCCAGTTGCAGAAGGCTTATGCGATGCTCGACAAATGCATGGCCGCGAAAGGCGGCTGAGCCGGTCGGCGCAAGACGGTCGCTGCGCCTTGAACGGCGCGCGGAAAATCCTACATCCGGTTTATCGTCAACAAGCGAAAGGAGGTGGTCGAATGTCTCATTGTCACACGCCGCGTGCGGCAGAATCGGGCATGACCTTCCTCGCGGGGGTCCGGCTCTAGGCTGTCCGCGACAGGCACGACAATGGAAGGGCTGCGCCGAAAGGTGCAGCCCTTTGTCGTTGGGCGCGCTGCCGGAAATCTGCCGGATAGGGTGGAGGCCCGAGCCGGAATCGAACCGGCGTATACGGATTTGCAGTCCGCTGCGTCACCACTCCGCCATCGGGCCTCATGCCGAACTGCCGCATCCTTGTCGGACGGGCCGGGTGTTGGACGGCGCCGCTAGTGAGGGGCTTTCACCGGCTTGTCAAGGATTCGCCGGAAGCCGGCTGCTCGCCGCCTGATCCGCACGCGATGAGGGTTGGCGGCACCTGCAATGACAGCTATGCGCGGCGACAATGCGGCTGCGGGGCTGTATTACTATTGCAATACAGCATTGCTTCGGCTAAAGCTGCCCCGCAAAGGTTCAGGCCCAGGGAATCGGAAAAGGCTGATGGCGACGAAGTTTAGCGAAATCACGGCGGCGGAGATGCGCTCTGCCATGATCGACAGCCAGCTCAGGACGAACGACGTCACCGACCCCGCCGTCGTCGGCGCGATGGCGGCGGTGCCGCGCGAAGCGCATGTGCCGGCCGCGCTTGCCGGCGTCGCCTATATGGACCGCGCGATTTCGCTGGGCAGCGGACGCGCGCTGAACGCGCCGCTGGTGACCGGCCGGATGCTCGTCGCGGCGGCGATCCGCCCCGGCATGCGCGTCCTGCTGGTGGGCGGTGCGACCGGCTATACCGCCGCGCTCCTCGCGCAGCTGGGCGCCGAAGTCCATGTCGTCGAGGAGCAGGCCGACCTGATGGCGGCGGCGAAGGCCGCGGTCACCGGCGACAAGCTTCACTGGATAGAAGGGCCGCTCGCCGCCGGGGCACCCGATGCCGCACCGTTCGACCGCATCCTTGTCGAAGGCGCGATCGAAACGCTCCCCGATACGCTCGTCGCGCAGCTTGCCGAAGGCGGCCGCCTGGTCGCGGCACGGCGCGACGGAACGGTCTCGCGGCTGGTCGAGGGCGTCAAGGTCGGCGGCACCGTCGCGCTGCGCAGCTTTGCCGACATGGACGTCGCACCGCTGCCCGGCTTTGCCGCTCCGGCGGGTTTCCGTTTCTGACCGGCCGTTCCCCTCCTTGTTTCAGGCCGACACCACGATGATCGATAGCGATAAGAAACAGACTCTTCGTCGTGCCCGCTGGCTCGCCGGCCTTGCCGCGAGCGCGCTGATGCTGCCGGCTGCGGCTGGGGCCGAAACATTGCAGGGCGCGCTCGCCAAAGCCTATGAGAATAATCCGACGCTGACCGCGGCGCGCGCCGGCCAGCGCGCGAACGACGAGAATGTCCCGATCCAGAAAAGCTACGGCCTTCCCGACATCGGCACACAGGCGAGCTATGACGAGGCGATCCTCATTCCCGGCAACAGCTTCACCTCGCCGGGCCGCACCTTCAGCGCCGGCGGCCGGCTGACGGTCCCCATCTATCAGGGCGGCGCGGTCCGCAATGCCGTGAAAGCCGCGAAGTTCCGTGTCGAGGCAGGTCAGGCCGACCTGCGCGCGACCGAGGCAAGCGTCTTCTCGCAGACCGTCGGCGCCTATATGGACGTGATCCGCGATCAGGCGATCGTCCAGCTCAACCGGAAAAATGTCGCGGTCCTGCGCACCAATTTGCAGGCGACGAGCGACCGGTTCGAGATCGGTGACCTGACGCGCACCGACGTCGCGCAATCGGAGGCTCGGCTCGCGCTCGCCGAGGGCGACCTGCGCACCGCCGAGGCCAATCTGATCGCGAGCCGCGAGGGCTATATCCGCCTCGTCGGCGAGGCGCCCGCCGATCTGCAGGCGCCGCCGCAGCTGCCGAACCTGCCCGCCACCGCCGAAGAGGCGGTCGCGATCGCACTCAACAACAACCCCGACATCGAATCGGCGAATCAGACCGTCAAGGCATCGAAGGCCGACATCGGCAGTGCCAAGGCGGGACGCGCGCCGAAGCTGTCGGCGACGCTCGACGGCGGGTATAATAATTTCCTCAACTCGATCTCGAGCCAGGTCGTCAACGCGCAGAATGTCATCACCAGCTCGTCGGCGGGGGTATCGCTCACGATACCCGTTTTCCAGGGCGGCCGCCCGTCGGCGCAGGTACGCCAGGCCCAGTCGCGCAACAGCCAGGCGATCGAGCAATATGTCGAGGTCGAACGCGGCGTGATCGCGCAGACCCGCGGCGCCTATGCCGCGTGGCAGGCGAACGAGCGGATCATCGCCGCGACGCAGCAGGCCGTGAGCGCGAACGCGCTTTCGCTCGAGGGCGTGCGCGCCGAAAACAGCGTCGGCACGCGGACGATCCTCGACATTCTGAACGCCGAGCAGGAATATCTGAACACGCAGGTCCAGCTCGTCTCGGCGCAGCGCAACTCCTACGTCGCCGCCTTCTCGGTCCTCGCCGCTATGGGCAAGGCCGAGGCGCGCGACCTGGGGCTCGAGGGCGGCGCGCTCTATGATCCCGAGGTCAATTACCGGCGCGTGAAGGGCCAGCTCTGGGATTGGGCCGACGATCCGGCGCCGCAGCAGGTCGCGAACGACACGCGCGCGGTTCCCGCCGCGAATGCCGACGTCCCCGAAGGCCCGCCCTCGCTGTCACCACAATAAGGCTTGGCAAAATACGGCCCGAATCGGTAAGAGGATTGTTAACCATCCGGTAATCGGAAGGGTTTAGGGGCTAGGTCATGGGCGATATGTCGCGGGAACCGTCGATGGAAGATATCTTGTCGTCGATTCGGCGCGTGATCGCGCGCGACGAAACGCCGGGCGGCGCACGCGAGATCCGCGTCCCCGAAGCCGACGATATTCTCGACCTTCAGGATGAGGAAGATCGCGCCGAGGCCGCCGCCGAAGAACTCGTCTCTGAAGCCAGCGCCGATGCCGCGCGCCAGTCGCTTGAGGCACTGACCGCTGCGGTTACGCCCGCGGTGGCCGCGGCAACCGTCGCCGCACCCGCGGTTGGCGGCCGCACGATGGAAGATGTCGTCCTCGACGCACTCCGCCCGATGCTCAAGCAATGGCTCGACGCCAACCTGCCCGCGCTTGTCGAAGCGATGGTCGCCAAGGAAATCAGCCGGATTACCGGCAAGCGGCTCTAACCCGCCCAATCCTCCAGCAGGTAGCGCGCGATCGCCAGCGGCGGCGGCGCCATGAACGGCGCCCCCATGTCGCCCGCGAGCGCCGCGCGCACCTCGCCCTTGTCGACCCACATCGCCGCCTCGATCTCGGTCGTATCGAGCGTCAGCGCGGGATCGCGCGTCACCGCGCGGCACCCGATCATCAGCGACGAGGGGAAAGGCCACGGCTGGCTCGCCACATAGGTGACGTCCGAAACGCGGATGCCCGCCTCCTCCCACAATTCGCGGCGCACCGTCTCCTCGAGCGATTCGCCGGGCTCGACGAAGCCCGCGAGCGCCGAGAAAAAGCCCGGCGGAAAGCCGCCCTGCCGCCCGACGAGGACGCACCCGTCGCATTCGGCGAGCATGATGACGACCGGGTCGACGCGCGGGAAATGTTCGGCGCTGCACGCACCGCATTTGCGCCCCCAGCCGCCGCGGAACAAATCGGTCGGCGTGCCGCACACCGCACAGAAACGGTGCCGCGCGTGCCAGTCGACCAGGCTGCGCGCGCCTCCATAGAGCGCCGCCTCTTCGCCCGCGAGCAGCGGCAGCAACCGCATCACCGTCCGCGACCGCGCGTCGATGCGCGCACCTGGCGCGGCTTCGCGGACGAAATGCGGAACCCCCGCCTCGTCGATCCCGAGCAGCATCGGCGCGCGCGCGTCGGCGGGATCGAGCGGCTCCCAAAGCAGCCCGCCCCCCTCGCCCGGGACGAAATCGATCCCGTCGAGCGCGAGGCAACGCGCGCGCGGATCGGCCGCTGCGGCGGCGAACGCGTCGACATTGGTGCGAAGCTGGTCGGCGCGGTCGAGCTGCGCGCCGGTGAAACCGAGCGGCAACGGCATCAGGCCATCACATCCCTGAAGAAGGTCTCGCCGAACTTCGACTGGAAGGGCACCGCGTCGGAGGGCATGATCTGCGTATAGCCCGCGGCGCGATAGCCGAGCCCGCGGTGGACGAAACCGATCGTCCCGGCAGCGCCCGCCCAGCCGAAAATCCCCTCTCCGCCCGGCGATGTCGGAAGCGACACGCGCCCGCCGGCGCCGAAGCCCTGTCCGTCGATGAAAGTCCCCTTGCGATCGACGCTGTCGGCGATGAGGTTCGACATCGCGAGCCGCGCGGTCTCGGGTTTCATCAAGCGCACGCCGTCGGTCGCACCTTCCCCCAGCAGCATCGCGAGGAAGCGGTCGTAATCGCGCGCGCTCGAAACGAGCCCGCCGCCGCCATAGGGAATCGGCGGCGCGTCGAGATAGATCGAGCTTGTCGCGGGATCGATGGGCAGTAGCGCACCGCCCATCGGCGCATAGTTGGTCGTGAAGCGCCTGACATCGCCCGCCGCGACGCGAAAGCCCGTGCTCGCCATGCCGAGCGGATCGAAGATGCGCGCCTTGAGGAAGGCGTCGAACGCCTGCCCCGACGCGACCTCGATCACCCGCCCCATCAGGTCGAGCCCGACCGAATAGCTCCAGCGCGTTCCGGGCTCGTAAACGAGCGGAAGCGTCGCCAGCCGGTCGGCGAAGGCCGCGAGGCTCGGCGCCGGCGGCGTATTCGGAAACCCCGGGATCGGCAGGCGGCTGACCTGCCCGCCGTAGATGCCTTCGCGATTATAGGCGTCGCGAATCGGCCCCTTCTGGATGATGCCATAGCCAAGCCCCGCGGTGTGCGTGATCAGCTGGCGCACCGTGATCGGCCCTTTCGCCGGGCGCACATCGGTGATCGACCCGTCAGCTACATTCTGCACCTTCATGTTCGCAAAGGCGGGCAGGAAGTCGGCGATCGGCTGGTCGAGCTTCATCTTGCCGTCTTCGATGAGCATCATCGCGGCGATGCCGGTGACGGGCTTGGTCATCGAATAGAGGCGCCAGATCGTGTCGGGACCGACCGGCACCCTGCCGTCGATCGACTGTACGCCGGCGCCGAAGAAAGCCGCTTCCGCCTGCCCCTTGCCGATCGCGGCGAGCGTGCCGGCGAGCTCGCGCCGGTCGACGAAGCCTTTGATGAACGCATTGGTCGCGGGATAGAGCGCGCCGTCGTCGACTTTCCACGCGAGCGCGGCGCGCGGCAGCAGCGCGCCCGCCCCGGCCAGCGCCATCCCGCCCATCAGCGCGCGGCGCGACACCATCATGTTCATGCGTCTCTCTCCAGCATCTTGTCGGTCAGTTTGCGATAGAGCGTCGGCAGCCCCGCGGCGTCAAGCTCCGCAATCGGCCACCACAGGCCTTCCGCTGCGGCATCGCGGGCTTCGGCGCGGACTTCGGGCGGCGCTTCGCGACGCACCAATGTCAGCGTCAGGTCGAAATGGGTGAAACCATGGTCGACGCTCACCACCCCCGACTCGGACGACGGGCTATCGGTCCACTCGCCCCCCGGCAGCGCGCGCATCCCGCCGAGCATGCCCTTGGCGGGCCGCCGGACGAGCCAGACCGCGCCGTCGCGCTCGATCCAGTGGGCCAGGCCGTGCCGATGCGGCTTCGCCTTTTTGGGCGGCTTGACGGGCAGCCGCTCGATATCCGGCCTTCCGCGCGCCCGGCAATCGGCCATCGCGGGACAGATCGCGCAGGCGGGCGCGCGCGGCGTACAGATGGTCGCGCCAAGGTCCATCAGCGCCTGTGCAAAATCGCCCGGCCGGTTGCCGGGCACCAGCGGCGCGAGCGCGGTGCGAATCTCGCGCTTCGCTATCGACAGCGGGGTCTCGATCAGCTGGTGGCGCGCAATCACGCGCTCGATATTGGCGTCGACGACCACCGCCGGACGCGCGAAGGCGATCGCGGCGACCGCAGCAGCCGTATAGTCGCCCACTCCGGGGAGCGCGCGGAGGCCCGCTTCGCTGTCCGGAAAAACGCCGCCATGGTCGCGGACCACCGCGCGCGCGCAGGCGAGCAGATTGCGCGCACGCGCATAATAGCCGAGCCCCGCCCACGCCGCCATGACGTCGGCGTCGTCCGCCGCGGCAAGATCGGCGACCGTCGGCCAGCGCTCGGTAAAGCGAGCGAAATAGCTCGCGACCGCGGCGACCGTGGTCTGCTGCAACATCACCTCGGCGAGCCATATCCGATAGGGGTCGGGCACGCCGCCGCTGCCCGGCCCGATCCGCCACGGCAGCACGCGCGCCGACCGGTCGTACCAGCCGAGCAACCGGGCCGCGAAGCTCGGCACCGCCCTCACCCTTCCCACCTGCTTCGCCGACGGGCCCCTTCCCTCTCCCGCCGGGAGAGGGAGGGAGGCGCGCAGCGCCGGAAGGGTGAGGGTGGAGGGTCGCGATCCATATCGAGTCAGTTGTCGTTCCCGCGCCGCCTGGTCTGGACGCTCAACCCCCGCCTATGGCATGGCCTCCGGCATGACGAAAGAGACGCGAGACGGCACGCCCTCCAAAAAGGCGAAGGCGAAGGGCGGGGCGAAAGGCGGCGCGAGAACCGCGAAGGCCCCCGCGCGTCCCTATGAGCGCCCGCGCGGCGGCGAGGCGCGCGCGATTTCTGACCTCGTCCCCGAAATCGGCCGCACCGCCTTTCGCAAATTCGGTTTCATCCAGAGCTCCGTTGTCAGCCGCTGGCGCGAGATCGTCGGCGACAAGCTCGCCGATGTCACCCAGCCCGCGATGATCCGCTTTCCTGCCGGGCAAAAGGCCGGCGGCACGCTGCACCTCACGATCAGCGGCGCGCACGCGCCGATGCTCCAGCATGTCGCGCCCGACATTATCGCCGCGGTCAATCGATTCTTCGGCTATGCCGCGATCACCGCCGTCCGCATGACGCACGGACAGGTCACCCCCGCCGCGCCCGTTCAGCCGCCGGCAATGCTCAAACCCGTACCCGCCGAACTGGGGGACAGTTTGCGCGACATCGGCGACCCGGAACTCAGGACCGTGCTCGAACGCATGGCCGCGGGCCTCGCGACACCGCCCAAGCTTCCCCGTATCAGCTAGGACCCGTACCATGTCCGCTTCTGACGACCCGCTTCTCGACCGCCGGACCGCGGTCCTCGCGCTTTCGGGCGCCGCGCTGACGCTGATCGCGGCGGCGCCCGCCAAATCCACCGCATGGTCGCAAACGGTCACGACCAGCCCGATCGGCGCCTTCGTCGTCGGCAACCCCGCCGCGAAGGTGAAACTCGTCGAATATTTCAGCTACACCTGCCATATCTGCGCCGATTTCGCGAAGGCGGGCACGCTGCCGCTCAAGACCGGCTATGTCGATCGCGGGCTGGTGCTGTTTGAATATCGCAACCTCGTCCGCGACTCCGTCGACATGACCGCGGCGCTGCTCGCGCGTTGCGGCGGCCCCAAGGCGTTCGCCGGCAACCATCAGGCAATCTTCGCTGCCTTCCCGACCTTCATCGCAAAGGTCCAGAAAGCGACCGAGGCGCAGAAGAAGCGCTGGTTCGAGGGGACGACAAGCGAACGCGCGCGCAAGATCGCCGCCGACACCGGCCTCACCGCGCTGATGCGCGCGCGCGGCTATACGCAGGCGCAGATCGACGCCGCCCTCGACAGCGAGGTCGCGCAGGCCGAGCTCACCGGCATGACCAATATCGGCCTCAATGCCGATCGCGTCGGGGGTACGCCGACCTTTTTCCTCAACGGCCGCAACGCCGAAGTCACGGCATGGCCCGCGCTGAAATCGAAACTCGACCTTGCGCTCAAGGCCTCGTAAAAGGCCCGCATTCCCGTTCAGTGGAGAAAGAATAATATGACCGCATCGCTTCGCATTGCCCTTTTGTCCTCGCTCGGCGCACTCGCCCTCGCCGGCTGTGGTGGCGGCGCCGATGACCCGGCCAAGGAGCAGGAGGTGGTTGCCAAGGTCGCGCCGCCCGCCGGCAAGAGCTGGTCGCAAGTCGTGCGCGTCGACGGCGACGGCGTCGTGATGGGCAACCCCGACGCCCCGATCAAGCTCGAGGAGTTCGGCGCCTTCACCTGCGGCCATTGCGCGAAATTCGCGCAGGATTCGCACGAGGAACTGAAGCGCGACTTCGTCGACACCGGCCGCGTGTCGTACAAGCTGACTCCGTTCATGCTCCACCCGGTCGACGCGATCGCCGGCGCGATCGTCAAATGCACCACGCCCGACCGCTTCTTCCCGCTCGCCGATGCGACTTTCATCGAGCATGAAGCCTTCATCGCCGGCGCGTCAAAGCCGCAGCCGGGGATCGAAGAGGCGATGAAGCTGCCGCCGGCGCAGCGTTTCAACGCGCTCGCCAAGGGCTGGGGCATCGATCAATTCTACCAGCAGCGCGGCGTCCCCGCCGCGACGATCCAGCAGTGCCTCGCCAAGGTCGAAAATGTCGAGGCGATCGAAAAGGGCACCAACGCCGGGGTCGAGAAATACCAGATCACCGGCACGCCGACCTTCGTCATCAACGGCCAGGTCGCCGAAGGCATCGCCGCCTGGGGGCCGCTGCGCGACCGCCTGCGCACGATGGGGGCGCGCTGATCCCGAAATGAGCGAGGGGCGGGCAAAGCTGCCCCTTGCTACTCCCCCCGCCGCGCGGCATGACGGCTTCATGGGGGATATGTGACGACAAGGTTGCACCGGCTCCGATTCGATGAGCTGCGCGGGGATCTCCCGTGCAGATAAAACGGCTGCGCCTGACCGGTTTCAAAAGCTTCGTCGAACCCACCGAATTGCGCATCGAGCCCGGGCTGACCGGCGTCGTCGGCCCCAATGGCTGCGGCAAGTCGAACCTGCTCGAGGCGATCCGCTGGGTGATGGGCGAATCGAGCCCCAAATCGATGCGCGGCGGCGGGATGGAGGATGTGATCTTCGCCGGCACCTCGTCGCGCCCCGCGCGCGACTTTGCCGAGGTCGCGCTCCACTGCGACACCGAGGGTGCGCTCGTCGCGGGCCTCTCCGATTCGGGGGACGGCGACGATCTCGAGGTCATCCGCCGCATCGAGCGCGGCGCGGGCAGCGCCTATCGTGCCAACGGCCGCGACGTTCGCGCGAAGGACGTCGCGCTGATCTTCGCCGACGCCGCGACCGGCGCGCACAGCCCCGCACTCGTCAGCCAGGGCAAGATCGCGAACGTCATCGCCGCCAAACCCACCGACCGCCGCGCGATGCTCGAAGAGGCGGCCGGCATCGCCGGCCTCCACGTCCGCCGCAAGGACGCCGAGCAGAAATTGCGCGCGACCGAGACCAACCTCGCGCGCCTCGCCGAAATCGTCGCCGACATGGAAGTGCGCGCCAATGCGCTCCGCCGGCAGGCGCGCGCGGCGGAGAAATACAAGAAGCTCAGCGACGATATCCGCATCGCCGAGGGGCGGCTGATCTACGCGCGCTGGCGCGATGCCGCCGCCGCCGCCGATCAGGCGCGCCGCGACGCCGACGCCGCCGAGGCCGCGGTGAAGACCACGCAGGACGAGCTTGAAACCATCTCGAAGGCGCAAACCGAGGTCGCCACACATGTCGCC
>CBJKNR010000024.1:0-18378 GCA_966417555.1 uncultured Sphingopyxis sp. | reverse complement strand
GCACCGTTACAAGCCCTCCCCCAACCCCTCCCGCAAGCGGGAGGGGAGAAGAACGACCGCTCCCGGTCGAAAGCCGACGATAGCCGTCTCCAAGCAAAAAGCCCGCCTTTCCTTTCGGAGGGCGGGCTTTGTTTTTTGGCTTTGAGGCGCGTTACCCCTTTTCGGGCGGCGCGACCGTGATCCGCACCCGCTCGCCCGAATTGCCGGGGAAGCCGGTGAACATCGCCTCGACGAGGTTCGGGACGAGCGCCTGGAGGTTGTTGTCGCGCGACTGCGCCTCGGCATGGCCCTCGAACAGGCGCGAGCCGTCCGACGCACGGTTGATCTGCAGGTTCAGTCCGCTGGTATAGACGGTGTAGCTCGACACGTCGTTATAGCCCCAGCCGGGCCCGAAACCGCCCCACATGAACGGGTCGCGATAGCCATAGACATAGCGGCGCCCGCCGCGGCCGGAAACGATCACGGGACGATAGAAGCCGCGGCCGTAATAGCCACCGTACCAGGGATCGCCGAAGCCCGGGCTCGACACGACGCGCTCGCGGCCCTTGTCGACGCCATAATCCATGCGCACGACCAGGTCGGCGCGCTCGCCGCCCGCCGCGGGCCGATAGCCGAAGCGCGTCAGTTCGCCCGCGACCAGATTGGCATATTGGCCGAACTCGATCCCGCCTTGCAGCGCGGGGTCGCTCGCCTCGACGACGAAACTCTGGCCCTGCGGCGCGGGAAGCTGCGACTGGAAGCGCGCGACATCGGCCTTGAAGGGCGTCGCGCAGCCCGCCAGCGCGAGCGCCGCGCCCGTCATGGCGGCCAGGCCCAGGCGCCGGAAATTGATCTTGCTCATCGTCTTGGCTCCGTGATTCGGGTGCGCGGTCGTGCCGCGCTTTCATACCATAGACTATGCCGATGCGACTTAACCTTGGTTGAACCCGTTTCGTCGCACGGCGTTCCACGCCACAGATATGGGGGCGTGGACCGCAAAAACAAGAAATTTCGCCTCGAAACAGCGCCCAAAAGCGCGCGGCGGTCAGCGGCAGAGCCCCAGCGCGGCATAGGCGGCGTCGAGCGTCGGCCCGGCGAGCGTCCGCGCCTTCCCCGCGCCCTTTTCGAGAATCGCGTCGAGCGCGGTCGCATCGTCCTTCAGCGCGACGAAGCGCGCGTTGATCGGACCGAGCGTCTCGATCAGCAGTTCGCCGAGCGCCGGCTTGAACGCGCCGAAACCCTGTCCCGCATGGTCGCGCAGCACCGCGTCGACGCTTGTGTCGGCGAGCGCGGCATAAATGCCGACGAGGTTGCGCGCCTCGGGCCGTCCCTCGAGCCCTTCGGCTTCGGACGGCAGCACCTCGGGGTCGGTCTTCGCCTTGCGGATTTTCTGCATCATCGTGTCGGCGTCGTCGGTCAGGTTGATGCGGCTCATGTCCGACGGGTCGGACTTGGACATCTTCGCGGCTCCGTCGCGCAGGCTCATGATGCGCGCCATGCCTGCCGGGATGATCGGTTCGGGCAGGGTGAAGATCGGCGCCTCGTCGCTCGCATAGTCGTTGTTGAACTTCTGCGCGATGTCGCGCGCAAGCTCGAGATGCTGCTTCTGGTCCTCGCCGACGGGGACGTGCGTCGTCTGATAGAGCAGCACGTCGGCCGCCTGCAGGACGGGGTAGGTATAGAGCGCCGCCGATGCGCTTTCGCGATTCTTGCCCGACTTGTCCTTGAACTGCGTCATGCGGTTGAGCCAGCCGAGCCGCGCTGTGCCGTTGAGCAGCCATTGCAGCTCGGCGTGCGCGGGAACGCGCGCCTGGTTGAAGAGGACCGAGCGGTCGGTGTCGATCCCGCATGCGACGAGCGCGGCGGTCATCGCGCGCGTGTTGGCGGTCAGCTCTGCCGGAACGTGCGGCATCGAAATCGCGTGCAGGTCGGCGAGGAAATAGAGTTTGTCGCCCTCCATCTCGTCCTGCATGCGCACCCAGTTGCGGATCGCGCCCAGATAATTGCCAAGGTGCAAATTTCCGGTGGGCTGGATGCCCGATAGCGTCCGCATGTCTTACTCCCGAGTTGGCGCAGGTTTCGCGCGCCGCCGCGTGAGCATGGCGACCAGATCCTTGTCAAGCGCGCCGACGAGGAAGGCGACGGCGAAAAAGGCCGCGCCGCCGGCAGCGCAGAGCGCCAGCAGCGACCAGATACGATCGAACACACCGCCGCCATAATAGGGTGCCATCATCGGCATCATCCACCACAGCAGCGCCGCCATCGCGGCGACCGCGACGATCTGGCGCGCGATCCGCCCGGCGAGCCTGGCGGTGAAATGGAACCAGCCGCGCCGGTGCAGGATGGTGTAGAGCAGGATGCAGTTGATCGTCGCCGACGCTGCGGTCGCCCCCGCGAGCCCGACGATGCCATAATGTTCGACGACATAGAGGTTGATCGCGATGTTGACGATCAGCGACGCAAGGGCGGTCCACACCGGCGTGCGCATATCCTCGCGCGCGAAAAAGCCGGGGTTGAGGATCTTGATCACGACATAGGCGGGCAGGCCCGCGACCAGCGCCATGACGATATGCGCCATGATCGTGCCGTCCTCCGCGGTGAACTTGCCGCCGACGAAAAAGGCGGCGGTGAAGGCGGGGGCGCAGATCGCGAGCGCGGCGGCGGCGGGCAGGGTGAGCAAGGTCGCGATCTCGAACGCGTTGCTCTGCAATCGCTGCGCCTCGGCCGCGTCGCCGCTGTGGATATGGCGCGACAGCATGGGCAGGATCGCGGTGCCGAGCGCAATGCCGACGATGCCGAGCGGCAGCTGGTTCAGCCGGTCGGCGAGCTTGAGCAATGTGAGCGAACCCTGCGGCAGCGAGGTCGCAAAGAAGGTGTCGACGAACTGGCTCACCTGATAGATGCCGGCGCCGAAGGTTGCGGGCAGGATCAGCATGCCGAGCTTCTTCACCTCGGGGGTGAATCGGGGGAAACTCCAGCGGAGTTTCAGCCCCGCGCGGCGCACTGCCCATGCCATATAGGCGAGCTGGACGAAGCCCGCGACGCTGACCGACACCGCCAGCGCCTCGGCGACGATGCGGTCGTCGCCGCCCGGGCCGCGCAGCCACCAGCCGGTGATGATCCCGCCGATCAGCACGATGTTGAGCAGCACCGGCACGAAAGCGCCCGGCGCAAAGCGCGATCGCGCGTTGAGCAGGCCCGACAGCATTGCGACGAGGCTGACGAGCGCGAGATAGGGAAAGGTGACGCGGCTCAGGAACACCGCGAAGTCGAACTTGCCCGGCACTTCCTGGAAATCGCGCGCGAGCAGCCAGACGATCCCGGGCATCGCGATCATCATGATCGCCGAGAAAGCGAGCAATGCCCAGAGGAAGACCGACAGCACATCGTCGGCGAATTTCTCCGCGGCTTCCTCGCCGCCCCCCTCATCTTCGGCGCCATGCAGCGCGCGGCTGTACATCGGCACGAAGGCGACCGAGAAGGCGCCCTCGGCAAACAGCCGGCGAAAGGTGTTGGGAAGGGTGAAGGCGAGCTGGAAAGCGTCGGCGGCAAGGCCGGCGCCGAGCACGCGGGCGAGCAGCATGTCGCGCGCGAAGCCGAAAATGCGGCTGACCAGCGTCAGGCCGCCGATCGTCCCCACGCTTTTGACGAGGCTGCTCATCGTGCGAATAGCCTGTATGGCAGTAAAGCACTGTGTCCCCGCGAAGGCGGGGACCCATCTCCAGCCCGTGCCAAGTTGAGCCGGCAGGTGATGGGCCCCCGCCTTCGCGGGGGCACACACAATATTGGAGGCGTCTTAAAGGGAATGAAGAATCTATGCCTGGCCGACCGCGACTTCGCCGGCGGCTTCGGCCTGCGCCGCCTGGATCTGCTGCGCGAACAGGCCGTGGAAATCGATCGGCTCGAGCAGCAGCGGCGGGAAACCGCCGTCCTGCACCGCATCGGCGACGACGCGGCGCGCGAAGGGAAAGAGGATTCGCGGCGCTTCGGCGAGGAAGAAGGGCTGCAGCTGGTCGTCGGGGACGTTGCGGACGCCGAACAGGCCGGCATATTTCAGGTCGATCACGAAGCTCGTGCCCTGTTCGGTCTTCGACGTGACGTCGATCTTCAGCGTCACTTCGTACAGATTCTCGCCGACGCCGTCGGCCGCGATGTTGAACTGGACATCGACCTGCGGCGCTTCCTGCCACTGATAGACCGCGGGCGCGTTCGGATTCTCGAACGACAGATCCTTCACATATTGCGAGATCAGGCCGATCGCGGGGCTCGTGTCTTCGCCATTCGGCTGCAGGGCGGGGTTGTTGATGTCGGGGCTCGTCTCGTCGGCCATGATGGAAAGGACTTTCACTGAAATGATGGAAACATATCCGCATCCGCAGGGGTCGTGCCGGCACCGCGGCGGACGGTTGCCGCGGCGCTTAGCAGCGCCCGGCTGCCAGCACAATGGTCGCCCTGTCCCGCGGTATAGTTAAGCGCGAATCGTTGACCCGCCCCGCAGCAGCGGTCATGGCTATTTGAAACCGGGCGGCGTATCGCCTATGTAACAGTCGATATGTCTTTGACCTCCGCATTGGACTTTTGCCCGTGACCGCTTTTTCGATCGTCCTGCTCGCCATGATTGCCGCTTTCCTCGGGATGCGGCTCTACTCGGTGCTCGGCAAGCGCACGGGGCACGAACAGGAACCCGTGCTGCCGCGCGAACGCGCCGCGACGGCGCCGGTCCGCCTCGACGAAGGCGAGGCGTCGCAGGCGGCACCCGCCGCCTCCGCCGACACCTCGGGGCTGGTCTATGAACCCGCTGCCGAAGCCGGCCTTCGCCAATTGCTCGCGACCGACCGCAGTTTCGACGCCGGCCGCTTCATGGAAGGCGCCCAGGCGGCGTATCGCATGATCCTCGAGGCCTATTGGAAGGGCGACCGCGACACGCTCCGCGATCTCTGCGACGACGACAGCTATCAGGCCTTCGCCGACGCGATCGCCGCGCGCGAGAGCCGCGGCGAGACGCTCGACAACCGCCTGATCGGCATCGATTCGGCGAAGATTACCGCGGTCGAACTGAACCGCGGCGAGGCGCGCGTCACCGTGCGCTACCATGCCGACATCAGCGCGGTGACGCGCGATGCCGAAGGCAAGCTGATCGCAGGTTCGATGAGCGACGCGGCGCAGACCGACGACCTCTGGACCTTCCGCCGCCAGATCGGCAGCAACGACCCCAATTGGGTGCTCGACGAAGCTGAATCGGCCTGACCCCATGATTCCGGGGGTGGGGGCGCTGCGCGCGCGGACGTTCGGATTCGCGCTGCTCGCCGCCCCGCCTTTGCTTTCGGGTTGCGCCTCGGTGGTCCCTGCTACGGATAATCGTCCCGCGACCACGGCCCCCGCGCCCCCGCGTCCGGTTGGCATGCCGCGTCCCTATGTGCCGCGCCCGTCGGAAAGGGCGGGTGTCGTGGCTCAACCGATTCCTGCGACGCCGCGCGCGGCGCTCCCCGCGCCCGCCGTCCCCGCCGACGCGATGACTGCCGCCGCCAGCGGCGTCGTCGCCGGTCCCGACTTCGCGACGCTCGGCGTCACCGCGCAGCGGGCGGCCGCCGCGCTCGCCGCCTTCCGCATCAGCTGCCCGTCGGTGCAGCGGCGTACCGATACCAGCGGGCTGACCCAGGGCGCCGACTGGACCGAAAGCTGCAATGCGGCGAAAGACTGGAAGGACGGCGACGCGGCCGCCTTCTTCGCGCGCTATTTCGGGACGGTACAGGTCGGCGCGGGCAGCGCCTTCGTTACCGGCTATTATGAACCCGAAATCGCCGCATCGCGTGACCAGCGGCCGGGCTATGACGTCCCCATCTATCGCCGCCCCGCCGACCTTGTCGAAGTCGATCTCGGCCAGTTCGCCGACGACCTCAAGGGCCGCAAGATCCGCGGCCGCGTCGATGGCAGCAATTTCATGCGCTATTACGACCGTGCCGCGATCGAGAGCGGCGCGCTCGACGGGCGCGGGCTCGAAATCGCTTATGCCGCCGACGCCGCCGAATTCTTCTTCCTGCAGGTACAGGGATCGGGCCGCCTGCGGCTCCCTGACGGCGGCATCATGCGCATCGGTTACGACACGCAGAACGGCCGCGGCTATGTCGGCATCGGCAAGCTGCTGCTCGACCGGGGGGAACTCCAGCGCGGGCAGGCGTCGATGCAGGGCATTCTCGATTATCTCCGCGCCGACCCGGTGCGCGGCGCCGCGGTGATGAACGAAAACCCCAGCTGGGTCTTTTTCCGCGAACTCACGGGCCCCGGTCCGCTCGGCGCTTTGGGCGTCCCCGTCACCGGCCGCGCGAGCGTCGCCGCCGATCCCAAATATGTGCCGCTCGGCGCTCCAGTCTTCCTTTCGCTCGACCGCGCCGAACCCAACGGGCTGTGGGTGGCGCAGGACACCGGCGGTGCGATCAAGGGTGCCAACCGCTTCGACAGCTTCTGGGGCGCGGGCGAAGAGGGGCGCGCGATCGCGGGCGGCATGGCTGCGCGCGGCTCGGCGCTGCTGCTGCTCCCGCGCGCCAGCATCGCGCGGCTGATTCCTCCCGCCGGCTGAACCAGCGATGCCGCGGCGCCTCGATCCGGACGAAAGCGCGCTGTGGAAAAAGGTCGCAGCGACCGTAAAGCCGCTCGCCAAGGCAAAGGCGCCGCTCGCGCCCGTCACCCCGCCGACCATCAGGCCGCCCAAACCGACCCCGGGCAGCACCGCTGCCCCCGCCGCCGCGCCGCGATCCGCGCCGACGAAACTTCCGCCGCCGCGCCGCACGCACAGCCAAGCGACGCTCGACGGCCATTGGGACCGCCGCCTGCGCAAGGGGCTCGTCCGCCCCGATATGAGCATCGACCTTCACGGTCACACGCTCGCCTCGGCGCAGGCCTTGCTCGACGAGGCGATCGGCCGCGCCCTGATGCGCGGCGCGCGCGTGCTGCTCGTCGTCGCGGGGCGGCTGCGTCCGGGCGCCGATCGTCTGCCGCAGATGCACGGTGATCCGCGACCGCGCGGCGCGATTCGCGCCTCGCTCCCCGACTGGCTCGCCTTTTCGCCTTATGCCGACCGGATCGTCGCCCTCCGCCCCGCACATATCAGCCACGGCGGTGCGGGCGCGGTCTATGTGATCTTGCGGCGGGGGCGGGAGTAAGAAAATTCGCGCAAAGCCACAAAGACACAAAGAGTCTTAACTTCCATTCGCCCTGAGCTTGTCGAAGGGCCGTTCTCTTCTTTTGGAACCGGAAGAGGAAGAACGGTGCTTCGACAAGCTCAGCACGAACGGACGAGAGAAAATCTCTTTGTGGCTTTGTGGCTTCGTGCGAATCAATTAATCCAGCAGCGCGCGCATCAATATGCCGCGATAGATGGCGGCCAGCTTGTGCAGATCCTCGACCGCGACCGCCTCGTCGAGCTTGTGCATCGTCGCATTGGTCAGCCCGAATTCGACCACCGGGCACAGCGCATGGAGGAAGCGCGCATCGGACGTGCCGCCGGTCGTCGACATTTCGGGCATCACATCGGTTTCGGCATGGATCGCCTCGGCGACGAGCTCCGACAGCTCGCCCGGCGGCGTCAGGAAGGCCTCGCCCGAAATCTTGCCGAGCACCTTGGCGCCCGGTTCGACGTCGTGCGCGATCCGCTCGACCATCGCGACCAGGTCGGCACCCCTGTGCTGGTCGTTGAAGCGGATCGACAGCCGCGCGCGCGCGGAGGCGGGGATGACGTTGGTCGCGCCGTTGCCGACCTCGACATCGGTGAATTCGATGTTCGACGGCTGGAACCAGTCGGTCCCCGCGTCGAGGCTCACCGACTCGATCGCCGCCAATATCCTGACCAGCTTGGGGATCGGATTGTCGGCGAGGTGCGGATAGGCGACATGCCCCTGCGTTCCGGGCACGTCGATCCAGATGTTGACCGAGCCGCGCCGGCCGATCTTCACCATGTCGCCGAGCCGGCTCACCGAGGTCGGCTCGCCGACGACGATCATGTCGGGCCTCACCCCGCGCGCGTCCATATGCTCCATCAGCGCGCGGGTGCCGAAGATCGCGGGACCTTCCTCGTCACCGGTGATCATCAGGCTGATGGTGCCGGCCTCTTGCGGGGTCGCGGCGGCGGCGGCAACGAACGCCGCGATCGATCCCTTCATGTCGACCGCGCCGCGGCCATAGAGCAGCTCGCCGCGGACCTCGGGCGCAAAGGCATCGCCCGTCCAGCCGACGCCCGGCGGCACGACGTCGAGGTGCCCCGCAAAGCCGAAATGTTTCGGCCCTTTCCCCGCGCGCACCGCGAGCAGATTCTCGACCGGCCCGTCGGGTTCGATCCCGTCGATGAAGCGCTCGACGCTAAAGCCGAGCGGGGTGAGCGCGGCTTCGAGCACGTCGAACACCGCGCCCATCGCGGGGGTGACGCTCGGCGCGGCGATCAGCGCTTTTGCGAGTTCGACGGGATCGACATGCTGGGTCATGCCGCCCCCTTACTCCTTCGCGCGCGTCCAAGTCGAGGCTTTGCATCGCGCCGCCTTTGTGCGAAACAAAGGAAGAACAAACTCCACGAGGACTGCCATGCCCAAGCTCGATCTCGACAGCATCCCGCAAACCAACACCACCGGCTACCCCGCGCCCTACGATGCGCCCGTGCAGGGCCGCTGGTACCGCCGCCTCGCGCCGCCGACCGGCCTCAATGATTTCGCCGCCAGTCACGTGGTGCTCAAGCCCGGCGCCTGGTCGTCGCAGCGCCACTGGCACGACGGCGAGGACGAGATGCTGGTGATGATTGCGGGCGAGGCGGTGCTGGTCGAGGACGACGGCCGCTGGCCGATGCGCGCGGGCGATATCGCGGTATGGCCCAAGGGCAGCACCAACGGCCATCACCTGATCAACGAATCGGACGCCGACTGCGTTTTCGTCGCATTGGGCGGCGGCAAGGCGCACGATACCGGCGGCGGCTATTCGGATATCGACATGCTCTTCACGCCCGACGGCTATTTCCACAAGGACGGCACGCCCTATCCGACGGCGCGAATCCCCTAGCCCTCGACCGGGCCCTCGAACTGCTCGATCACCCATTCCTCGGCCTGCGCGCCGCCGATCCATTCCTGCATGCAAGGATGGCTGATCACCGCCTGGCAATAGGCGGCGGCGAAGCGCGGCAGCGGGATCGAGTAGGTGACGAAGCGCGTGACGACCGGCGCGAACATGATGTCGGCGGCCGACCAGTCGCCGAAGAGGAAGTCGCCCTCGCCACCGAAGCGCGCACGCGCCTCGGCCCAGATCTGGAAGATGCGCACGACATCGGCCTGCACTTCGGGAAGCAGCTCGGCGGGCGGATAGATGCGCCGGATGTTCATGCTGTGATTGCGGCGGAGCGCGGCAAAGCTTGAGTGCATTTCGGCCGCCATCGACCGCGCCATCGCGCGCGCCGCCATGTCGTCGGGCCAGAAATGCTTCGTGCCGCCGGTCTTTTCGTTGAGATAGTCGATGATCGCGAGGCTGTCCCACACGACGATATCGTCGCCGTCCCACAGGATCGGCACCTTGCCGCCCGACGGTGCAAACTCGTCGCCCTCGCGCCGCTGGCTCCATTCCTCGTCGTAAAGCGGGACGGTCACTTCCTCGAACGGCAGCCCGCTATGCTTGACCGCGAGCCAGCCGCGCAGGCTCCAGCTGGAATAGGCCTTGTTGCCGAGGAAGAGTTTCATGGGGTCTCCGGATTCCCCTCCCGCTTGCGGGAGGGGTTAGGGGAGGGCCTGTAAGGCCACATTGGGTTCGGAACATGCCCTCCCCCGACCCTTCCCGCAAGCGGGAGGGGAGCTATTCAACTCTCGACCGCCTCGAGCACCGCCGTGCGCAGCTCGGCGATGCCCATGCCCTTTTCGCTGCTCGTCGCGATCACCTCGGGGTGCGCGGCAGGGTGCTTGCGGGCTTCGGCCTCGGTCGCCGTCTGCACCTCGGCGAGCGCGCTCGCCTTCACCTTGTCGGCCTTGGTGAGGACGAGGCGATAGCTGACCGCCGCGACGTCGAGCATCTCGAGCACCTCGCGGTCGACGTCCTTGATCCCGTGGCGGCTGTCGATCAGCACCAGGGTGCGTTTCAGCACCTGCCGCCCGCGGAGATAGTCGTTGACAAGGAAGCGCCATTTCCGGACGACATCCTTGGGCGCCTTGGCAAAGCCATAGCCCGGCATGTCGACAAGGCGGAACACCAAAGGCGACCCGACATCGAAATAGTTGAGCTCCTGCGTCCGCCCCGGCGTCACCGACGTGCGCGCGAGCCCGTTCCGGTTCGTCAGCGCGTTGAGCAGCGACGACTTGCCGACGTTCGACCGCCCGGCAAAGGCGATCTCGGGCACGCCGGGCGCCGGCAGATGCTGGAGCGCAGGCGCCGATTTCAGGAAGGCAATCGGACCCGCAAACAGCTTGCGCGCCCGTTCCGCCCTGTCCTCCGCGCCCGGATCGATCTCGCTCACTGCGCCGGTGCCGCCTTCAGCTGCGGGAACTTGCGGTACATCCACTGCTGCTGCCCGATCGACAGGATGTTGTTGGTGATCCAGTAGAGGAGCAGGCCCGCGGCAAACGGCGCCATGATGAACATGAACAGCCACGGCATGATCTTGAACACCTGCTGCTGCACGGGGTCGGTCGCCTGCGGGTTCAGGCGGAACTGCAGGAACATCGTGATGCCGAGGATCACCGCGAGGATGCCGATCGACAGGATCGACGGCGGGGTGAAGGGCAAGAGGCCGAACAGGTTCAGGATGTGCAGCGGATCGGGCGCCGACAGATCCTTGATCCACAGGATGAACGGCTGGTGCCGCATCTCGATCGTCAGCATCAGCACCTTGTAGAGCGCGTAGAAGATCGGGATCTGGATCACGATCGGCAGACATCCGGCGAGCGGATTGATCTTCTCGTCCTTGTAGAGCTTCATCAGCTCCTGCTGCATCTTGGGCTTGTCGTCCTTGTAGCGGTCCTGCAGCGCCTTCATCTTCGGTTGGACGAGGCGCATCTGCGCCATCGATCCGAACTGGCGCTGCGCGATCGGGAACATCAGCAGGCGAATGATCAGTGTCAGCGCCATGATCGCGACGCCGAAGTTGTGAACCTGCTTGAACAGCCAGTCGAGCAGCTTGAAGATCGGCACCTCGAAAAATTCGAACCAGCCCCAGTCGATCGCATTCGACAGGCGCGTGATGCCCTGCTCGTTCTCGTAGTTCTGAAGCGTGTAGACTTCCTTCGCGCCGGCGAAGATGCGGCTCGTCGTCGTCACCTGCTTGCCCGGCGCGACCTGCGTAAAGTCGCGCGCGAACAGTGTCTGGTAATTGTTCGCGGCGGGCGAGCTGATCGCCGCGGTCACGCGCTCGCCCTTCGCCGGAACGATCGCGGCGAGCCAATATTTGTCGGTGAAGCCGAGCCAGCCGGCCGAGCCATAGCGCACCGTCCGGTTCGCCGCTTCCTCGACATCGTCATAGTCGGTGTCGAACACCGACTTGCCGTCGAGATAGCCGGTCGGACCGACGTGGATCGTCCAGCTGTCCTGCTCGTGCGGGTCGGTCGGCTTGCCGAGGCGGTCGATCAGCGCAAAGCTGCTCGCATTGACCGGCGCGGTGCCGGTGTTGGCGATCGTCTGCTTCGCGGTGATCAGGTAGTTGGTGTCGATGCTGTATTCGATGCGAAAGGTCTGGCCGGTCGTGTTCGACCAGCTCAGGGTTACCGGCGTCGTCGGGGTCAGTTTGCTGCCGGTTGCGGCCCACGCGGTGCTGGCGTTCGGCACCGCTATGCCCTGCGCCGCCCAGCCGAGGCTCGCGAAATAGGCGGCCTGCGTCCCGCCCGGCGCGAACAGGCGCACCGCGGGCGAATCTTTCTTGATCGTCTGGCGATATTTGCTGAGCGTGATGTCGTCGATGCGCGCGCCGACAAGGTTGATCGATCCCTTGATCGCGGGGGTCTCGATCGGGATGCGCCGCCCTTCGGCGAGAACGGCGTCGACGGGGCGGATCGTCTGCGCGGCGGGCGCTGCAGGCGCGCCCGGCGCCGGCAGCGCGGTCGGCTGGCCCTGCGCCGCCGTCGGCGTTGCGCCGGGCGTGCCGGCGACCGTTTTGGTCACGCCGGGCTTGGGGGGCGTTGGAAAGAATGTCTCGGCGACGAAGTTCCAGCCGATCAATATGGCCACCGACAGCAAAATCGCCGCGATCAGGTTACGCTTGTCGTCCACGCTCTTCGATCTCTCTTCGTCTAATCAGGATGCCGGGAAGGATTATGGAACCGGGTCATGCCCGTGCCCGCCCCAAGGATGGCAGCGCAATAGCCGCTTTGTCGCCAGCCAGCCACCCTTGATCGCACCATGGCGGCGAAGTGCGACGATCGCATATTCGCTGCACGAGGGTGCATAGCGGCAGGTGGGCGGCAGGATGCGTGAGGGGCCAAGCTGCCAGCCGCGCGCGATGAGGATGAGCAGGCGGGCGATCATGATGAGAGCCCCGAAATCCGCCGAACTTCACAGCTGCGTGTTCCCCGGCGAAAGCCGGGGTCCAGAAGCAAGGGCCGGGCTTTTCCCTCTGGGCCCCGGCCTTCGCCGGGGAGCACCTGCTTGGATGTCGCGGCGCCTTTCATCGCGCCAGTTTCTTCGCGGCGCGCTTCAATGCCGAATCGAGATGCTCGCCCAGCTCGGCAAATTCCATCTCGTTGGCGCCGGGGCGGCCGATCAGCACATGGTCGGCGCCGGCGATTCCCGATTCGGCGAGTGCGGTGCGCGCGAGCTCGCGAAAGCGCCGCTTCATCCGGTTGCGCGTGACCGCGTTCCCGACCTTCTTGCTGACCGTATAGCCGATGCCCGGAACATCGTCGCCGTCGCCGCGGTGGCGGACGAGCAGCACGAAGCCGGGCATGGGAAAGCGAAGGCCGCGATTCGCGGCCAGGAATTCGCTACGTTTTGAAAGCGTTCGCACCAGCGTGGCTGGCGGCGAAGCGTTGGCGATCAGGCCGACAGCTTCGCGCGGCCACGGGCGCGGCGGGCGGCCAGAACCTTGCGGCCACCGACGGTTGCCTTGCGGGCGCGGAAGCCGTGACGGCGCTTGCGCACGAGGCGGCTCGGTTGATAAGTGCGCTTCATCGCGGTTTTCCCTAGATCTCGTCAAATGCTGCAACAGAAAAGGGCCGCCAAGCGTGGGCGGCCACTGTTGAGGGCGCGGATAAGCGGGATTCGGGCGAAAGTCAATCGTCATCCACGGCTCTTTCGAGCGCGGCGCGGGCGCGCCGGCGTGCGGCGCTGACCCGGCGCATGATCCGGTCGGCCCAGTCGCCATATTTGGGATGTCGCCATTTGAAGCGCACATAGACGCGCTTCGCCCACGCGCTGTTCTGCAGGCAGAGCATCAGCCCCAGCGGAAAGACGATCAGGAATCCGGGGCCGGGCAGCGGCCCGATCGCGATGCCGGTAATCATCAGCAAGATGCCGAGCGCGAACAGCGCGGTGCGCACCTGCGCGTTCGACCGCATCCGCTGATAGAGGCTCCGTTTCGCCATGGGGGCGATGTGGGGGAGGCGGCGGCGTGTTACAAGGCTAAAGCAGCTTGATGCAAGACCGCGATGCCCGCGGGCGGCGTTTTGGGGTGATGAGCGGACGTTGCCGCCTTGGAAGCGATGCCCCCCTTCATTCTCTCCCGGCCCGGCGATCATTTTGAACGCTTCGGCCAGTGTGACTCCGATGCAACGGAACGATCATTGCGAACAGCCGTTGGCAAAAATATTGGAACTCAAGGGTGGTTTGCCCTTGCCGTCGGAGAGAGAGAATGAAAAAGTTTCTGACAATTTTCGCAATTAGCAGCTCGATATTGTTTCTGTCTGCTTGCAACACAGTTGAAGGTGCAGGAAAAGACGTTGAATCCGTCGGAGACTGTGCTGATGGAGTTGAAGGCAACTGCTAGGCTGCAAGAATTCGCGTAAATCGGCACTCACGGACCGCTGGTGTTGGCGTGAACAGCCCTCCCGAACGCCTGGCGAGGATATTCAGTTGAGCGCGACGAACCGCGCCATGTCGTCGCGGGTCAGATAGCGCACCTCGTCGAACGGCGTCGCGTTGGTCAGTGCGTAAAATTCGCGCGCCTTTGCGGCATCCATGCCCATTTCGCGGTAAAGCCCAAGATATTCGGCATGCACGGGGTCGTTCGCGGGATAGTCGTTCGCCTCGCGGCCATATTCGTCGGCCCAGCTATGCACGCCGAACTCCGCGTCCTGCGCGGCGCGGCGGGTGACGCCGGCGAGCCACAGCTCGACCGCGCCCGAGCGGATCGATCCGCCCGCGGGGACGACCGTCTCCATGCCCTGCCGCCGGATCGCGCGCGCGAGGATCAGATTGGCTTCCTCGTCGAGGCTGCCCGGACAATCGACCATCTCGAGCCGCTTGAGCCCCGGAAAGGCCGCGAGCATCGCCGCGAACTGGCGCGGGGTCGCCGAGGTGACGTCGCCCGCCATGCGGACCGTGCTTGCGTCGATCACCGAAAAGGGGCCGTAGGTCGCCCTGGCATGGCCGAGCGTGGCAAGTGTGGCGGCGGGCGCATAGCGCCGCGTCGCCGCGAACTCGGTATCTTCGGCGAGCGCCTCGTCGTCGAGCAGCGCGGCGTCCTCGTCAATATATCCGGTGCCGTCGTCCTCGCCGGCATCGTCATAGGTCCATGTCACTGTCGTGGTGATCGTCACGACCTGCTGCGCGTGCGCCGGCGCGAACGCCAGCACCGCCGCGAGCGCGGCGACGATCAGCGTGCGAAGAAAGGCTGACGGCGAAACCATGCGCCCGCTTTCGCGCGGGCGCGATGATCAACTGGCAAACAGGCAGCGTCAGCGACCCGTTAACCCCGTTTCGGGACGTTGGACACGAACCTTATTCCGTCATCCCGGCGAAGGCCGGGATGATAACGGGGAATCGTCCCCGTTCAGTCCCGATCGGGCGCGCCGAGCGGAAAGTAAGGACGATACGGCCGCGCATCCTCGACGCAGCGCGATACCGTCGGATGCGCGAGCAGCCGCGCACGATAGGCGCGGAGGTTCTCGTATTTTTCCGGGATCTGATGAACCCAGTCGGCATAGAAAAGCGACGGCGCCGCCGCGCAATCGGCGAGCGTGAAGCCATAAGGCGTCGCCCAGCCGCCGCCCGCCAGTTCCTTGTCGAGCCAGCCATAGACGGTCTCGAGGGCCGCTTTCGACTGTTCGACGATCAGCGGCACATGATTGTCGGGCCCGCGGATCGCGTCAGCGACGACCGCCTGCATCCGGCCCATCACATGATTGTCGAAGATGCGGTCGAACAGCCGGACTTTCAGTGCGGCCTCGAAATCCTCGGGGATGAGCCGCGGCTCGGGCACGAGATGGTCGAGATACTCGATGATGATCGACGATTCGAACCAGGGCACCCCGTCGTGGACGAGCAGCGGGAACTGCCCGACCGGCCAGTGCGCCCTCAGCTCGGGCATATGCCCGGGGAACGCCGGATCGACCGAGCGATAGTCGAACTCGATCCCTTTCTCGTAGAGCGCGATCAGCGCCTTCCATGTGTAGGAGGAAAAGGGGTGGCCATAAAAGATCAGCATCAATTGCTTTCCTTGCGCGTCAGCCACGCGAGCGGCCAGCCGACGAAGAAGATATGCGGGAAGAGCGCGACCGCGCCCCTGGCGAGGTCGGTCGGCGGGAAGGGCGACCCGAAGCGCAGCGGCAGCACCGCGCCGTTCATGATGACATAGAGCAACAGACCGTAGAGCGTGCCGGTGAGCCACCATGGCCATGCGGTGAGCGCCGGCCAGCGCCGCGCGACGAAGAACCATGTGGCGACCATCGCCCCCATGATCGCGAAGTGCGTCGCCAGCCCCGCGATGTCGCCGGCGAGGCCCCACCCGCGCGCGCCGTCGCCGAAGGGCCCGCTCGCGACCGCGTGGAGCATCGAGGAGACGGTGCCGCCCTGGAGCACGCTCGATACCGCCGCATAGACGATGTCGAGCGTGCCGCAGAGCGCCCAGGCGAAGAGCGCCGGGCTACGCCGCGCCAACCGCTTCGCCCCGGATCGCGGCCTCGATTGCAGCGATGTCGATCTTGTGCATCGTCATCATCGCCTCGAAGCTGCGCTTGCGCACCGCCGCATCGGGGTTTGCCATCGCGTCGGTCAGCACGCGCGGGGTGATCTGCCAGTTGAGACCCCACTTGTCCTTGCACCAGCCGCACGCGCTTTCCTTGCCGCCGTTGCCGACGATCGCGTTCCAGTAGCGGTCGGTCTCCTCCTGCGTGTCGGTGTTGACCTGGAAGGAGAAGGCCTCGGTCTGCGGAAAGACCGGCCCGCCGTTGAGCCCGACGCAGGGCACGCCGAGCAGGGTGAAATCGACCGTCAGCAGGTCGCCTTCCTTGCCGCCGGGAAAGTCGCCCGGCGCGTAATAGCGCGCACCGACCTTGCTGTCGGGGAAGGTCGCGGCATAGAATTCCGCCGCTTTCTCGGCATCCTTGTCGTACCACAGGCACAGCGTCACGGGATTTTTGTCAGCCATTGTCACTCTCCTTTGATGGGCCCGCCGATCGACCATTGGTGGCCGAACGGATCCTTTATCTCGGCATAGCGGTCCCCCCAGAACATATTGTCGAGCGGCATGACGACCGTTGCTCCGGCAGCGACCGCGCGCTCGAACCACGCGTCGGCGTCGTCGACCTGCAGGTGCAGCGTCACCCCGTCGGGCTTGCCCGACGGTTCGCTGACATATTCGGGAAATTCGTCGTGCATCATCAGCGACGCGCCGTTGACCGTCAGATGCGCATGCATCAGCCGCACGCCGTCGTCGGCGGGCACGCGCACATTCTCGGTCGCGCCGAACGCCTTGATATAGAAATCGATCGCCTCGCTCGCGCGCTTGTCGGCAATTGCGATATGCGGGGTCAGCCCCGTCGTCGGGCCTTGGTTGTCCATCGCCCGCCCCCCTATTTGCGCGGGCCGACGAAGCCGATCGCCGCGCCCTGCGGATCGATCGCGTTCATCGCATATTCGCCGCCCGGGATTTCCATCGGTTCGCTCGTGATCGTGCCGCCGTTCGCCGCCACGGCATCGCGCGCGCGGTCGATGTCGTCGACGCCGATATAGAAATTCCACGCCGGCGCCGGATAGCCCTCCATCAGCGGCATCACCGCGCCGATCATCACCTCGCCGCGCTGGATGAAGCGATAGGCGCCGAGCTCGCCCATCGGCATCTCGCCTTCCTGCCGCCACCCGAAATGCTTTTTGTAAAAGGCGATTCCGGCGTCGGAATCGCTCGTCGCGAGCTCGTTCCAGCGTACATGCTGCGCCTCGGTGACCGAGAACACGTCGCTCTCCATGCCCTCCATTCCCTCGGGAGGAATGGGCTTCATCACATAGAAGACCGCGCCCTGCGGGTCCGACACCATCGCGATGCGCCCGACGGGCAGGTCGGTCGCGGGCATGTGCACCGCGCCGCCGTCGGCCTTGATCGCCGCGACCGCGGCATCGACGTCGGCGACGTCGAGATAGCCCATCCACGCCGGCCGCGCGCCGCCGGCCAGCATGTCGGCGCTCAGCGCGAGCGCGCCGCCGGCATTGCCGCCGTCGGCGCGGCCGATCATGCGATAGTCGACGTCGCCCGCCGCGGGATCGGGCGTCGCGGCGATCGTCCAGCCGACGACCGCGCCGTAAAAGCGCGCCGCGCCCGCCGGGTCGGGGGTCATCAATTCGTACCAGATGAAGTTCGAAGCCTCTTTCATCGTCTCTCTCCTCGATACTCGGGTCAGTAAGTCAGGCTCGGGAACCAGTCGCCGCGCCCCTCGGGCGTCATGTCGAGCAGCCCCCACACGGGATCGACCAGATCGCCCGCGCGGTGATGCTGGCCGGGATCCTCGGGCGCATAGGCCATCTCGCTCGCCCAGACGTGGCGCACGCGCTCGCCGTCCTTGCGAAAGACGTTGAAGATCGTCTCGTCCCAGTCCTCACCCGGCTTCATGCCGCGTTCGGCGCGCTTGGCGTCGCTGATCTTCGACGTATCGCCGAAATAATCGGCCGAATAGCGCCCGTCGACGTCGGACAGGAAGACGAGATGCGGCCAGCGCCGATCCTTCGCCCACGCCTCGAGCCGCGCGATCGGCGACTTGGCGACGACATAGAGCGGCGCGCGCTGCCCGACATGGCGCGCGCTGCCGTCGATCGCGTCGAGCATGTGCGTGCAGCCGCTGCACGGCTCGTCGCGCTCGGGCCCGAACATGAAGCTCTGGAGGATGATGCTCGGCTTGCCGTCGAACAGCTCGGACAGCTTCACGCGCTCGGGCCGCTGATACGCCCCGATCCACTCGAAGCTGTAATCCTCGGACACCTCGCCGCCCGGCGGCAGCGCGCGGCGCTTCGCCGCGACCGCCTCGA
>CBJKNR010000023.1:0-18388 GCA_966417555.1 uncultured Sphingopyxis sp. | reverse complement strand
CTCGAGGTTGCCGAGCATGGCATTGCGCTTGTGCGCGCCGCGCCCCTTCGCGCGCGCGCCGTACAGGTCATGCCGTCCGGCGCCGCCCAGCCGGTCGCTCGAAAAGAGCAGAAGACGGCCGTCGGGCGAGAGCATCGGCGCATATTCATCGCCGGCGCTGTTGACCGCGGGCCCCAGATTTTCGGGTGCGCCGAACCCGTCGGGGGTAACCGCGACGCGGTAGAGATCGTCCTTGCCGATCCCGCCCGGCCGGTCCGAACAGAAAAAGACGAAGCGGCCGTCGCGCGAAAATGCAGGATCGAAATCGCGCCCCGGCGAATTGAACGGAACCGGCGTGGCGGCCGACCAGACCGTCTCCGTGCGCCGCGCCATCCAGATGTCATAGCCGCCGGGCCCGCCGGGCCGGTCACGGCTGAACCACAGGGCGGTCCGGCCGTCCGGACTGATCGTCAGGCGGATTTCCGAATAATCGGTCGAGACGATCCCCGGTGCAAAGCGCTCTGCCTGACCGACGATCTCGACCGCAGGCGCTGCGGCAAACAGCGAAAGGATGAGGGTGAGCGACGACACGATCTCAAGTCGTCCGCTCGAAATCGCTGATCCAGTTGGTTTCCCAGGTCGAACCGCCGTCGGCGGAGAATGCCTGCTCCCAGCGCGCTGACGTGGCGGTGATGCGCGACCATAGCACGCGCGTCCTGATCGGCCGCCCTTCGAAATGGTCATCGCCGATAAACGTGCCGATTCCGCCCGCGAAGCCGCCGCGCACTGGCGGTCCGATGCGTGCCGGGCTGCGCCCGTCGAGCCACCAGCTCAGCCATTCGCCCGTGGCCGGATCGAGCGTGCGGATGCCGACGCCGCGGAACGGCGCGCCGGGAAAGCTCATCACATTGTCGCCGACATTGCCGCGCCCGCCGAGCACCGGCCAGTTGACCAGCGTCCCGTCGAATTCGATCCAGTCGTTGCTTCCCGCGAGCCGCGTCTTCAGCTTGCGGTGCCGCACCTTCCAGCTGCCGACCAGAAAGGCGAAATCGCGGGCATTCGGCGCGTCTTTGGCGAGCAATGGCAACGGCGTGGGCGTCGCATCGGTGCGGGTGAAATAATTGCGCCAGTTGATCTCCCAGGTCTTGCCGCCATCGGCGGAAAATCCCTGGTCCCAATGTGGGCGCGGGCCGTGGACATCGTGCCAGCGGAACCGGACGGCGATCTCCTGCCCCTTATATGTATCGCGTCCCGTAAAGAGGCCCTCTTCGCCGTCGAACCCTCCGATCACCGGCGGATCGATATGCGTCGGGTTGCGCCCGTCGACCCACCAGATCGCCCATTGCTGCGCCCTGGGGTCGAAGGCGCGAATGCCGAAGCCGCGATATTCGCCGCCCGGCAGGTCGAGGATATTGTCGTCGATCGTCCCGAGCCCGCCCAGCGTGAGCCAGCACGCGCTGCGTCCGCCGAACTCGGCCCAGTCGTCGCTGCCCGCGAGACGTTCCTTGAGGCGCCGGTGCCGGATTTCCTAGTTTTCGACCAGCCGTTGCCAGTCGCGGCGGTTCGCTTCACCGCTTCCGGATGCCGGGGGCCGGCCCCATGCAGGGAGGCCGAAAGCGGCGGCGCCGCCGGCAAGGATCATCGTTTCGATCAGCCGGCGCCGGTCGAGCGAAGCGGGAAGATGGGTCATCGGGCCTCCAGCGAATGAGAGCCCCGGTCTGCCGCGCGCGCGATGCTTTGAGGATGCGAAGAATGGGTGTAGAGGCCAAGTCATATTTATGGTCCGCACCGACAAGCTCCCGCCCTTGCCCTCGATCCGCGCCTTCGAGGCCGCCGCGCGGCTGGAGAGTTTCGCCCGCGCGGCGCACGAACTCGGCACCACCGCGGCGTCGGTCAGCTACCATGTCCGCCAGCTCGAACGGCAGACCGGACTGCATCTGTTCGTGCGCCATCCGCACAAGGTTGTGTTGACCGCTGTCGGTGCCGCGATCGCGCGCGAGGCGACGGCGGCCTTTGCGGCGCTGCACGCCAGTTTCGTGAAAGCGCAGGATCAGGACGAGGCGCGGCTGTCGCTCACGACGCTGCCGACGCTGGGGACGAGCTGGCTGACCCCGCGGCTCGGGCTGTTTCGCGCGCGTCATCCCGACATCGCGATCGAGCTCGAATTGTCGGCTGAGCCGCAAGCGCTGGGCGACGGCCGTTTCGACGGCGCGATCCGCCACGGCCTCGGCGAATGGCGCGGCCTTCGCAGCGTCCGCCTGTTCCCGATCCTCTTCATGCCGCTCTGCGCGCCGGCGCTGAAGGCCGCGGCCGCGGGCCTGGAATATCCCGGTAAAGCGCTCGAAGTCCCATTACTCGGCCGTCCCGATTGGTGGGCGCTGTGGTATCGTGCACTCGGCGTGTCGCCCGGTCCACCGCCCGATCGTTTCGGCACCAGCCTTGCCGCCGAGCATATGGACATCGCCGCCGCGATTGCCGGCCACGGAATCGCCATCGGATCGCCGATCCTGTTCCGCGACGAAATTGCTGCCGGGCGCCTCGTCCCGGCGCACGATCTTGTCGCGGGCGACGGCCGCGCCTTCTGGTTCGTCTATCCGGTTGCGCGCTTGCAAAGTGCGAAGATCGCGCGCTTCCGCGACTGGGTGAGCGAGGCGGCCGCGGCCGAGGTCGCGGCCGCGCGGGCCTTCATCGACCGGGCGATCATCCTCGATCCGTGAGCGGAGCCAAATATTGCTGTCCTACAGGCGCGCGTCGGGATAGCGTGGCGGCGATGACATGCCTTCGCCCAACTTCCAGGACCGCCGTCTGCCCGATGGGCATGAAAATACGAATAGTGAGTAAAGTTACGCAGTTTTCCGCCCATTTTTTCGTGCGGCATTTTTCATGCTGAGCGTCGAGACCCATGCTGCGACGCCGTGGCCCGACGCGCTCGGCTGGGAGGCGCGGGCAGGGGACGCGGCCGCGGCGGCGCTTGCGCTGACACCCTTCGCCGCGCTCGCCGACGCGGCGCCGCTCGTCGAGATCGCGGTGCGCCTCACCGACGATGCCGAGGTCCATGCGCTCAACCGCGATTTCCGCGGCAAGGACAAGCCGACCAATGTCCTGTCCTTCCCGCAGGTGCAGGGCGATTTGCTCGAAGGCCTCGCGAACAGCGACGACGGCGAAATCCTGCTCGGCGACATCGTGCTCGCGCGCGAAACCTGCGCGCGCGAGGCGGAGGAGAAGAGGATTTCACTGGTCGATCATGCGACGCACCTGATCGTCCATGGCACGCTGCATCTTGTCGGCTATGACCATATGGACGATGCGGCGGCGGCGGCGATGGAGGCGCTCGAGGTGAAAGCGCTTGCGTCGCTGGGTATCGCCAATCCATATGCGGATCAGGATTAACAGGGAAAAGCCGGAAAATGCCCGACGACCAGGGATCTTCGAACCGATCGGAAGAGGACAGTAGTAGACCCGGACTATTGTCCGGGCTCAAGAATCTGTTGTTCGGCGGCGACAAGGAGCCGTCGCTGCGCGAGCAGATCGAAGAGGTCATCGACGAGGCCGAGGAAGAGAGCGAAGACCGGCGTGGCAGCAATATCGTCGGCGACCTCTCGCAGATCGAGCGCAAGATGCTGCGCAACCTCCTTCACTTCGGCGAGCAGACGGTCGACGATGTCGCGGTGCCGCGCGGCGAGATTGTCGCGATTGCCGAAACCGCGAGCTTCGATGAGGTGGTGGCGATCTTCGCCGACGCGGGGCACAGCCGCCTGCCGGTCTACCGCGAAAGCCTCGACGAGGTGGTCGGGATGATCCGTGTCAAGGATGTGTTCGCCGTGCTCGCCGAAGACCGGGCCGCACCGCCGCTCCTCGACCTCATCCGCCAGCCGCTCTACGTTCCGCAATCGATGGGCGTGCTCGACCTGCTCGCCGAAATGCGCGCCAAACGCACCCACCTTGCGATCGTCATCGACGAATATTCGGGCACCGAGGGCCTGCTGACGATCGAGGATCTGGTCGAGGAAATTGTCGGCGAGATCGAGGACGAGCACGACGACGAGCCCGAGCCGCTGATCCTCGCGGGCGATGATGGCTGCTGGGATGCCGACGCGCGCGCCGAACTCGACGATGTCGGCGAGGCGATCGATCCGCGACTCGCCGAGGTCGAGGAAGACGTCGACACCCTTGGCGGCCTTGCTGCCGTGCTCGCGGGGCATGTTCCCGAAGTCGGCGAGATCCTTGTCCACTCCAGCGGCTGGCGCATCGAGGTGACCGAGGCCGACGAGCGCCGCGTGCATCGCCTGCGTCTCCACCCGCCGGTCGAGGTCGATCTCGAGGCACCATCGGAGCGCGGCGACGAGTTCTGACGCGATTGCCATCGCACGGCTAAAGGACTAGGCGAGGCCGGATGGAAGTTTCCGACCTTCGCATCGCCCTGTTCAGCGGCAATTACAACATGACCACCGACGGTGCGAACAAGGCGCTCAATCGTCTTGTCGGCTTCCTGCTGGAGCACGGCGCAGCGGTGCGCGTCTATTCGCCCACCATCGCCAACCCCGATTTCGAACCGACGGGCGATCTGGTCAGCGTACCGTCGGTCGCGATCCCGGGGCGCAGCGAATATCGCATACCCTTGAGCTTCTCGTCGCGGGTCCGCGAGGATATTACGGCTTTCGCGCCCAATATCGTCCATATCTCCAGCCCCGACCGCGTATCGCGGCAGGCGGCTGCCTGGGCGCGGCGGCGACGGCTTCCGGTCGCCTGTTCGGTGCACACCCGCTTCGAAACCTATTTCCGCTATTACAATCTCTCCTTCCTCGAACCGCTCGTCGTCGCGTGGCTCCGCAAGCTTTACCGCAAGTGCGACGCGCTGATCGCGCCGTCCGAAAGCTTTGCGCAGGTGCTGCGCGACCAGCGGATGAACTATGACATCGGCATCTGGACCCGCGGCGTCGAGCAGGGGGTCTTCAATCCCGGCCGCCGCGACCTGGCATGGCGCCGTTCGCTCGGTATCGGCGACGATGTGCCCGCGATCGCCTTCCTCGGCCGGCTGGTCATGGAAAAGGGGCTCGACGTCTTTGCCGATGCGATCGACGTGCTCCAGCGCCGCGGCGTCGCGCACAGGGTCGTCGTGATCGGCGAGGGGCCGGCGCGCGAATGGTTCGAATCGCGCCTTCCGGACGCCAGTTTCGTCGGTTTCCAGGGCGGCGCCGATCTTGCCCACGCGCTCGCGTCCTGCGATATCTTTTTCAACCCGTCGGTTACCGAGACCTTCGGCAATGTGACGCTCGAAGCCATGGCTTGCGGCCTCCCGGTCGTCGCGGCCCGGGCAACCGGCAGCGCCAGCATCGTCAAGCATGGCCAGACGGGCTATCTTGTCGCGCCGGGATCGATCACCGGCTTCGCCGATCATCTCGAACGCTATTGCCGCGATATCGCGCTGCGCGCCGACCATGGCGCGGCGGCGGTGCTCGAAAGCGGCGCCTATCAATGGGACGCGATCAATCAGGCGGTCGCCGATACCTATGTTCGCCTGATCCGCCAGAAACAGCGGCGTCGGGGCTGAGCGTCCGATGGCCGGGGATCTGTTCGGCGGCGGTGCACCCGACCAGCGCGAAAGCGGCGCAACCGGCCCCGCGCCACTTGCCGAGCGACTGCGCCCGCGCACGCTGGCCGATGTCGTCGGGCAGGAACATCTGACCGGGCCGGAAGGGGCGATCGGCCGGATGGTCGCGGCGGGGCAATTGGCGTCGATCATCCTCTGGGGGCCGCCGGGCACGGGCAAGACGACGATCGCGCGGCTTCTGGCCGAAGCCGTGGGGATGCGTTTCGCGCCGCTGTCGGCGGTCTTTTCGGGCGTCGCCGACCTGCGGCAGGCTTTTGCGGACGCCGAGAAGATGGCGGCGGCGGGCAAGCGCACCCTGCTTTTCGTTGACGAGATCCACCGTTTCAACCGCGCGCAGCAGGACGGCTTCCTGCCCTATGTCGAGCGCGGCACCGTCGTGCTCGTCGGCGCGACGACCGAGAATCCCAGCTTCGCGCTCAATGCCGCGTTACTCAGTCGCGCGCAGGTGCTCGTGCTGAACCGGCTCGGCGAGGCGGCGCTCGGTACGCTGATCGAGCGCGCCGAAGCCGAGGTCGGCCAGCGCCTGCCGGTGACCGACGAAGCTCGCGCCGCTCTGATCGCGAGCGCTGACGGTGACGGCCGCTTCCTGCTCAATCAGGTCGAGACGCTCTTTTCGGTGACGATCAAGGCGCCGCTCGATCCTGCCGAGCTTGCCGGGTTCCTGCATCGCCGGATGCCGGTCTATGACAAGGACCGTGACGGTCACTATAATCTGATTTCGGCGCTGCATAAGGCGCTGCGCGGATCGGACCCGCAGGCGTCGCTCTATTGGCTGGCGCGGATGCTCGTCGCGGGCGAGGAGCCGCTCTACGTCCTCAGGCGAATCACCCGTTTCGCGAGCGAGGACATCGGCCTCGCGGACCCGCAGGCGCTCGTCCAATGCCTCGCCGCCAAGGACGCCTACCAGTTCCTCGGATCGCCCGAAGGCGAGCTCGCGATCGTGCAGGCGTGTCTCTATTGCGCAACTGCCCCCAAATCGAACGCGGCCTATGCGGCGCAGAAGGCGGCGTGGGCGGCCGCACGCGAAACCGGCAGCCTCGCGCCGCCGGCCAATATCCTGAATGCCCCGACCAAGCTCATGAAGGATCTGGGTTATGGCGCGGGCTAAAGTTACGACCATGACGCGCCCGACGGCTTTTCGGGCGACAATTACTGGCCCGACGAAATGGCGCCCGCGGACTTTTACCGCCCCGTCGATCGCGGCTTCGAAAAGCGCATCGCCGAACGCCTCGCCTGGTGGGATGAAAGGCGCCGCGCCAAGGACTGACCCAAGTCAAATACCCGTTTCGACGTGCCGGTATGGGTATTTGACCAGCCTTGCTCCACAGGCCGCAGGGGTATAATTTTTCGTCCTGCCGGGTCGCGCCGAAAACGGGGTAGTCACCATGGCACTGGCGCTTGTCCTTGCCGCCGCAGCGACACCGATCCTGTCCTGTCCGGGCGGCACTATCGAAACCACATGCACCGCCGCGGAGGTGACGGCGAAGATCGCGCTCACGCGTGCGCGCGTCGCCAATATCGCGCAGCGATGCCTTTACGACTTCGGCGGGAAATGCAGCGTCGAGGCGAGCGGGCGGATCAACGGGGCAAACGCGCCGCTGCTCTGGCAAAAAATGCTCCTCGCGCCGCGCAACGGACCGCGGGCGCGGATGCTCATACTGCTGTCGCAGGACAAGTCGGGCAAGGCGACACTTGCCGGCTTCGCCGAAAGCTCGGGATCGATAGGCACGCCCGATCTGGTCGTCGATAACGAACGGCGCCGGCTGATCCATGTCGGCGGGACGCTTGCGGGCAGCGGTCGCGGCAATGCCGATGCGCTGTTCATGAGCGACGCAGATATGCCGAAATGGCGCCGCGTCGATCTCTCCGACTGGTCGGAGCAGGGAAGCAAGATGCTGCCGACGGGCTATTGGCTGCGGGGTCCGGCGCAATTCGCCTTCGACGAAATGCTCGCATGGGCGCCGGTGGCGCGCGACGGCGACGGCGATTGCTGCCCGCGCGGAGGTAACGCCTTTTACGATCTCGATATCCAGGGTGACCGGCTGGTGTTGACGCGCCTCCGCTTCCAGCCCATGCAGCCCCTGGGGCGCGACATAGAGGTCACCTCCGGAACATTGGAAGACTGAGCTGCACCGGCAAGATGGCGCTGAAGTTCGACAGCTGGGACGATGTGGTCGCGTTCGCGTGCGCGCTTCCCGATGTCGAGATGCTCTCCTTTTACGGCACCCCCTGTCCCAAGCTCAATGGCAAGGCGCTGGCTTCGCCCGGGCGCGAGCCCGGCAGCTTTGCGGTGATGTGCAAGCCCGACGAAAAGGAAATCCTGCTTGAAACCGATCCCGACACCTTCTGGCAGACCCCGCACTATGAAGGCTGGCACGCAATCCTCGTCCGCTTCGGATCCGACGACCCCGAGCGCGTCGCCAATGTCATCCGGCGGGCGTGGTGGGATCGCGCGAAAAAGGCGCAGCGGCAGGCTTTCGGTGATCGGCCCTGACCTGCTGCGCGTTCTCGGCATCCTGCTCCTCGCGGGTTCCGTTCCCGCCGCGGCACAGACACCCAAGCCCAATGCCGATCTGAACCGCGCCTGGGCGGCGGGCTATCGCGCCGCCTTCACCTGCTCGTCGCTGTGGAACGGTGCGGGCAAGCCGCTCGCGGCGATCGAGCGCGACGAGCTCACCGGCATCTATCCCGAAATCGAGGCCGACGTCCGCGCGCTCAAGGCGGAGGTCGATCAAAGAGCGAAACGCGTCAGTGTCATTTATCGCGATGACATGCCGCCGCGCATTGCCGAATGGAGCGGGCGCGACGGCTGCGTCACATTGCCGATCGGCGCGTCGGCGCCGGCGTCGGCAAAGGTCCGCGCGGCGGCGCGCCCGAACCTTGACGATCGACCTTGGCCCATGGGCGACAGCGACAGCCGCTCCGTGGGGAAGTCCGCGGGTCTTCAGCCTTTCGTCGAGGTCCTCATCGAGCGTGACGACTTCGGCGGCCGCACCAGTTCCCTGATGATCGTCAAGCGCGGGCGGATCATGATCGAATGGTATCAGCTCGGGCATGATCTGCACACCGCGCAGCGCACCTTCTCGGTCGCCAAGTCGATGGCCGCGACGCTGATTGGCCATGCCGTGCTCAAGGGACGGATCGACGTGACGAAGCCCGCGCTGATCGCCGAATGGAAATCCCCCGGCGACCCGCGCGCCGCGATCACGACCGAACAGCTGATGCGCATGGCGAGCGGCCTCACCAGCGACACCGCGGGCAACCGCACCGACGCCATCTATATGGGCGGCGCGTCGGTGCGCCAGTGGACGACGCAATGGCCGCTGCTCCATCGGCCGGGCACGCGCTATCGTTATGCCAACAACGATACCCTGCTCGCGACGCTGTCGCTGAAGGCCGCGCTCGAAAAGGCGGAAACGCCGCTCGACCCTGCCGCCTTCTTCGACCGGCTCGGCATGACGCGCACCTTCGTCGAGCACGACAAGGACGGCGACTATATCCTGTCGAGCCAGGTATGGACCACGGCGCGCGATCTCGCGCGGCTCGGCCTGCTCTATCAGAATGACGGAGTGTGGCAGGGCGAACGCCTCCTTCCCGAAGGTTGGCGACGCTTCGTCACGACGCCCGGCGGTCCGCAGCCCGACCGGGATTTCGGATATGGCGCGGGCTTCTGGCTGTTCGACAAATCGGACGGCATCCCCGCCGACGCCTTCGGTGCCTTTGGCAACCGCGGCCAATATCTGGTCGTTATTCCGTCGCGCCAGCTCGTCATCGTTCGCCAGGGCTATGACGATGACAAGACCCGGCTCGACATCGCGAAGCTCGTCGCGGCGGTCGTCGCCGCCGACCCCGATGGCCCGCGCTATTCGAAGGGCGGATAACGTTCGAACGCCGGCAGGTCGTTCAGCCTCTCCATCCAGCCGATGCGCTCGGCGGTCTGGATCTGCGCCTGCGCGGGGATCAGGTCGGGATCGTCGAGCGTCGCGCTCTGCACGTCGATCTGGCCCGGGAAGATCGCGTCATTGGTATAGAAGAGCCCCGTCCCGCAATTGCCGCAGAAATGGCGGCGGCCATGCTCGGACGAGGCATAAATCTTCGCCGTGCCGCTGATTTCGATCTCGTCATTGCCGACCAATGCCCAGCCAACGAGTGGCCCGAATGACGGCGGCAATCGTTGCAGTGACACAGCGCGTGGTGCTGAATCGCGGTGCTCATCGAATAGCGGATCGCGCCGCAGTGGCATTGGCCGCTGGCGCGGGGAGCTTCGTCGGTCATTGCTCTCTCCTCATCGTATCGGGATGAGAACATAACATAAACACGTCGGCCGCCGCAATGGCGGGAAGAGGAGGATTAGCGGGATGTTAACCACAAGCTTCTAGGCCGCAGAGATACGGATTTTGGGGAAATTCCATGGGTCAGGGCGGATGGGGAAAGCCGGCGTCGCGCCGATCGGGGGCGACGGGCATTTCGCAGGGCGGCGCGCGATGAAACTTGTCATCCAGATTCCCTGCCTGAACGAGGCTGAAGACCTTCCGGCGACGCTTGCCGCGCTGCCGCGCAAGATCGACGGCATCGACACGATCGAGATGCTGGTAATCGACGACGGCAGCACCGACAACACGGCGCAGGTCGCGCGCATGTGGGGCGTGCATCATATCGTGCGCCACCGTACCAACCGCGGTCTGGCCGCGGCCTTCCGCTCGGGCATCGATGCCGCACTTGCGGCGGGCGCCGATATCATCGTCAACACCGATGCCGATGGCCAATATGCCGGCGAGGACATCGCGAAGATCGTTGCGCCGATCGTTGACGGGCGCGCCGATATAGTGGTCGGCGATCGCGGGGTCGGCAGCAATGCGCATTTCGGGCCGGTCAAGCGCCGGCTGCAGGAACTGGGCAGCGCGCTGGTCCAGCGCCTTGCCAATGTGCAGATTCCGGATGCGGTCAGCGGCTTTCGCGCGATCAGTCGCGAGGCGGCGCAACGCATCAATATCACGACCGAGTTCAGCTATACGACCGACATGCTGATTCAGGCGGGGCGCAAGCGGCTGTCGATCCTCAGCGTGCCGGTTCGCACCAATGCGACGCTGCGCCCGTCGCGCCTGTTCAGGTCGATACCGCGCTTCATTGTCAACACCGGCATCACGATGGCGCGCGCCTATACGACCTACAATCCGCTGCGCGCCTTCGTCGGGCTGGGCCTGGCGATCGCTTTTGTCGGCGTCGTGCCGATCGTGCGCTTCCTCGTCTTCTTCCTGCAGGGCGACGGCGACGGCCATGTCCAGTCGCTGGTGATCGGCGGGGCCATGCTCGTTCTCGGCGCGATGGTCGCGGTGATGGGGCTGCTCGCCGATCTGATCGCCGCGAACCGCAAGCTGATCGAAACCGGCCTGGTACGTCTGCACAGGATCGAGGCGCGGCTGGACGCCATCGATGAACAGGCCACGAATCCGGCGGCCGGCGAGAGCCGGCGCAAGCGACGCGCCGCGCGCTGACCGTGGCTTCTGCGGCACATTTGCGAGATAGGGCGATGCGATTGCGCCGCCCGACCGCCGTGCAGTTGCTGTGTGCGATGCTGGCTTTCGTGGTGTTGCTGCAGGTCGAGCTGGTTTTTTCCAAAGGCATCAACTGGGACGAATTTTTCCACTTCAGCCAGATTCACCAGCATCTGCTCGGACGCCCGGCGCCTTGGCTGCAGGCGCCCTTTGTTGTGCTGTTCTCGTGGGTGCCTGCGCTGCCCGGCGACAATATCGACCATATCCTGCTGATCCGGCTCCTCACGCTTCCATTCGAGCTCGTCGCGATCGCCGCGATTGTGGCCATGGCGAGCCGCCTTGCCGATCGCGAAACCGCGCTGCTTTGCGGCCTTTTATACGCGACCGGCGGTTATGTATTCCTGCATGCCTTTGCGCTGCGCGCCGACATGATTGCCGCCGCGCTGTTGATGGTGGCGCTGTGGCTGAGCCTGTGCCGCCCTTTGCGCGCCGGCGAAATTGCGCTGGTCGTCCTCCTCGTCGGACTTGCCTTTGTCTCGACCATCAAGGCAGTCCTTTATGCCCCGGCCTTTATCGGCGTCGCGCTGTTCCGGATGGAAAGATCACTACACCGCTGGATGCTGGCCGGCTCGGTGATGCTGGCTATCGTTGCGGGACTGTTGCTGCTCTGGTCAGGGGCCCATTTGCCCGCAACGGGTGCGGCCGGGATCTTGCGCGATATCGGGGAACTGGGCCGCGCCTCGATCGACCGGATGTTTTCGGCGGGTCTCTTTCCCCGACGCATATGGCTTGTGCGGCAGGCCATCTTTGCGCCGCTGCTCTCGATCGCCATAGTCGCAACGCTCCTTTATGCCTGCCGGCCCGGACGCGGCTGGATGAACCGCATCCTCATTCTCTCGCTCCTTGCGCCGCTGGCGACGGTGGCCGTCTATCGCAACGCCTTCCCCTATCATTTCGCTTTCATCCTGCCGCCGGCCGCGGTGGCCATCGCGCCAGTGGTGCGCTGGCTGCGGCAGCGCTGCGGGATCATGGCCGTTGCCTTTCTTCCGATGGCCGGCGCCTTGTTGTTGTCCTTCAGCGAGGACCGGGAGATGCTGTCCCGCCAGCGTGCGATTCAGGCCGGCATCGAGACGATATTTCCGGAACCGGTCACCTACATCGACAACAGCGGCATGGTGGGGAATTTCCCGCGCGCAGTGAATCATTTCGCGAGCGGGTGGGGGCTGGAAAATTACCATGGATCAGGCGAACCGATCTACAGCGAGGCCATCGCGGCCGAACCGGTGCCGATGCTTCTGGCCAATAATGTGGTCTTGCGGAGCCCCTTCGTCGACACTGCCCGGGGGGGCGGCCTTCTTCCGGACGACGACAGGATCCTGCGCGGGAACTATATTCCACACTGGGGACGGGTGTTTGTCGCCGGAAAGGTCGTCGCGCCCGGCGAGCGGCCGATTGCGATCGAGATCGCCGTTCCCGGTCCCTACACCGTCGAAGGCGGGAGCATCCATATCGACGGGCATTATCATGTCCAGGGCAGCGTAGTCATGCTGGCGAGAGGAACGCACAGCGTATCGGGGCATCGCCCGGTCGTGACCCTGCGCTGGGGCCGCCATCTGGCCCGCCCGGCTTTCGGTTGGCCAAAGGGCCGCATCTATACGGAATATTGAGGGCGTTGGCGATCGGCACGTCCGCCGATGTCGTTCAGGAGCGGCGGCGACGGCTTCCCAGCATCGTCAGTCCATATCCGAGGTCGCCCGCGATCGATGACGCGCGCAGTGCCAGCGTCGCCGCCATCACACCTGCGGCGGGCAGACTCACGCCCCCGAGCGACAGAAGTGCGGCCTCGCGAACGCCGATCCCGCCCGGCGCCACAGCCACGACGAAGCCCGCGAGCCAGGCGAACAGGAACAGTGCGGCAAAATGCGCCAGACTGGTCCCGGCCGGAAGGACAGCGGCGCCAATCAGCGCCGCCGCGGCGGCAAATGTGCCGAAGGCGATGATCTGAAAGGCCAGCGCGGTCATCAGTGGCCGGCGCACGGCCAGCGATGCGCCGATGACGATCAGTGCCGCGGTAACCGCCGCCACAGGCCAGCGATCGAAGGTCAGGCAGGCGGCGGCGACCGACATGCTGCTGACGAGGTGCAGGCCGACCTCGATGAAGATCGACCTGGCGAGCAATTTGTGCCCGATCCCCGTCTTCGAGCCCTCGATCTGACGGCTGACGTACTGAAACACCGACCCCGGCAGATATTTCATCAGCACGCCGCGCGCGTAGATGCGTTCCATGTCGCGGGACGGGCGGACAGCTTCGGGATCCACGAGCGCGGTCCAACCCCGCGCGAGCGCGCGGTCCGCGGCAGCAAACAGCAAGGCAGCGCCAGCCATCGCGCCCGCGAGACCCCATGACAGGTGCGGCTGGAGTGTCGACCAGTCGAGCCGCCACAGCCGTTCGCCGATGAAGACGATGCTGCCTGCGAGCGCCGCACAGCCGATCCATCGCCCGATCCGTTCGAACGACGACCGGCGCTGCGCCGCGCCGATGTCAGCCATGGAGAATACTGGTAAAGTCGGGATAGGGGACGCAATAGGAGCGACCGAAATGGCGGCGCTCTTTCATCCCGCAATTTTCGATCGCGCCGCGATAACGACCACGGCCGCTGTCATCGAACAGGATGATGCCTCCGGGTGCCAGGTGCGGAATCGCACGTGCCAGGCATTGGGTGCGGCGGCGTCCGTCGACGACGATGAGGTCGAAGGGGACATCGGTCTCCTCGATAGCGCCGGCATAGGCCTCGCCGCCCAGCTCGCGGTGCTGCAGCCGGATATTCGGGAAACGCGCGACTTCGCTGATCAGGCGCTGATACCATTCGGCATGATGTTCGACCGAGGTGACGTGGGCGGCATGGCGCGCGAGCCAGACGGTGCTCGCGCCCGCGCCATATTCGAAAACCCGGGCGTTCGGCCGCGCGCGGAGAAATCCGGCGATCTCGCGCGTCGCGGCGACGTTCCACCAGGGCAGGCCCAGCGCGATCATGCGTTCCACATCGTGGATCGCGAGCAACGACGCCGCCCAGCGCAGCCAGCCATATTCGTCGCTTTGACGCGCGTTCGCGGCAAGCCTTTCCATCGGGCCGAGGTTCGCGATCCTGTGCATGACCCCCGAATAGGACCGTTTGACCAACTGCATCATCTTCTCCGCCTCCCGAACGGGTGCAAGAGTGCATTAACCAAAACATCCCTGTCGAAAGATTAATTCCGACCGGAAATCGGCGTGGAACCTTAGGGTCCTGACCCTAATCGCCCAGATCGACCCGATGCTGCTGCGCCCACGCCTGATACTGGCCGCGCGGGTTGATCGAGGGCTGCGCGAGGATCGCGGGCATGTCGGCGCGCAGCGCGCCGAGGTCGAGCGAACGGATCATCGCCTTGACCGGGCCGACGCCTGCGGGGGTGAGCGACAGGCGTTCGATGCCGACGCCGAGCAGCGCCATCGCTTCCAGGGGCCGGCCACCCATTTCGCCACAGACGCCGAGCGCCACTTTCGAACCCGAGACGGTGCGGACGATGCGCGCGAGATAGCGCATGACGACGGGCGAGAGCCAGTCATAGCGTTCGGCGAGCCGCGGATGTGCGCGGTCGGCGGCGAAGAGGAACTGCGTCAGGTCATTGGTTCCGATCGACAGGAAATCGAGGTGCGGAAGCATCAGGTCGAGCGTTTCGACGAGACCCGGGACTTCGAGCATCGCGCCATAACGGATCGCGACGGGCAGTTTCCTGTTATGCTGCGCCAGCCAGGCGCGCTGGCCAACGAAGAGGTCGCGCGCCGCCTCATATTCCCAGGGCTCGGACACCATCGGGAACATGACATGGAGCGTGCGCCCGGCGGCGGCTTCCATCAGTGCGCGCGCCTGTACCTTCAGCAATCCCTCGCGTTCGAGCGCGAGCCGGAGCGCGCGCCACCCCATCGCCGGATTTTCTTCCTGCGCGGCGTCGCGGACATTCATATAAGGGAGCGCCTTGTCGCCGCCGATGTCAACGGTGCGAAAGATCACCGGCCGATCGCCCGCGGCATCGAGCACATCGCGATAGAGCCGCTGCTGCCGGTCGCGCGATGGCAGGGTTGCCGACACGAGAAACTGGAATTCGGTGCGGAACAGCCCGATCCCGCGCGCGCCGGTCAGGTCGAGCGCCGCGACATCCTCGCGCAGGCCCGCGTTGATCATCAGCTCGATCGGGACGCCGTCCCTGGTGACCGCGGGCAGGTCGCGCAGCGCCGCGAGGTTGGCGCGGCGCTTCTGCGAGATTTCGAGCTTGGCATCGAAGGCATCCTGGACGGCCTGCGTCGGACGGACGTGAAGCTGGCCGGCGGCGGCGTCGAGCAACAGCATATCGCCTTCGCGAATCGACGAGCGCACGTCGCTGACCCGGCCGATCACCGGTACTCCCATCGCCCGCGCGACGATGATCACGTGCGCGGTCAGCGACCCTTCCTCGAGCACGACGCCCTTGAGCCGCCGACGGTCATATTCGAGCAGTTCGGCGGGGCCGAGGTTGCGCGCGATCAGGATCGAATCCTGCCGCAGACCCATTTGCGCCGCGGTGCCCATCTGTCCCGACACGATGCGGATCAGCCGGTTCGACAGATCCTCGAGATCGTGCATCCGGTCGCGCAAGAGCGGGTCATCGATCTGGCGCATCCGCATGCGGGTGCGCTGCTGGACGCGCTCGATCGCCGCCTCGGCGGTCAGTCCGCTGTCGATCGCTTCGTTGATCCGCCGCGACCAGCCCTCGTCATAGGCGAACATCTTGTAGGTCTCGATGACCTCTTCATGCTCGCCGCCGACGCCGAAATCGGCCGAACTCGCCATGCGATCGATCTGCTCGCGCATCTTGTCGAACGCGGCGTAGACGCGGTGGCGTTCGGCTTCGGTATCGTCGGCGACGGTATGCTCGATCGTGATGCGCGGCTGGTGGAACACCGCAACCCCGGCCCCCATGCCGTCGACCAGCTTCTGCCCGTTCAGCCGCTGCGCCGACTGGTCGGCGGCGGCCGCATCGGTCCGGGCTGCGGTATCGACGAGGTCGGCGTTGGCGATTAGTTCCGACAGCACCATCGCGACCGTCTGCAGCGTTTCGATCTCGATATCGTCATAACGGCGCGGATCGCTGTGCTGGACGCACAGCACGCCGACCGCGCGCTCGCGGCGGATGATCGGCACGCCGGCAAAGCTGTGGAACAATTCCTCGCCGGTTTCGGGGCGATAGGAAAAGTCGGGATGCGCCGCGGCCTCGTCGAGGTTCAGCGTCTCGATCTGTTCGGCGATCGTGCCGACAAGCCCTTCGCCAAGGCCCAGGCGCGTAACATGCACCGCCTCCTGCTTGAGCCCGCGCGTCGCATATAATTCCAGCGCTCCGTCGCGGAGCAGGTAGATCGAGCAGACCTCGCTATGGAGGCATTCGCCGATGATGGCGACGACCTGATTGAGTTTGCCCTGGGCATTGGCACGCGAGGCCATGACCTCGTGAAGCCGGGTCAATATGGTGCGTGCCGACTGGGCCGCAGTCGAAGGAGGGGGCGGAGCATTGGTCATCGCTCCGCCCTGCTAACAGATGCTTCGCACCGTTGCTACGTCCCCGGATCAATTTCGCTCACGGCTTCGCCGCGGCCATCTGTATGCCCGGCTCGGTCCGCGGCTGATAACTGCGCTGCGCCCGATAGGCAGCCAATTCGACCTCGTAGCGCGCGTAGGCGTGATAGAAATCAACAAACGGCTGGTCGACCTGCGCGAGCATGGCGGGTGACATCGCCATTGCTGTGGCGCTGTCCATCTCGCTCACCTGCTGCGCGATCGATCCGGCGACGCTGCAGAATTGTTTCTGCGCCGGCGGCTGGCGAAATAGTTGAACAGCTTCGTCGACGTGCGGTCGCGGGCGGCGATGCCGTTGCTGCCCGTTTCGCGCCCGAGCCGCGCGATCACTGCGGTTTCCGCCGACCGGATCAGGCCGCCGTGACGCGCGATGATATTGTTATAGTCGGCGATCAGCTGCAGCGATCCCGCATGGCGGCAGCCGATGGCGGCGACGTTGAGCGCGATGCGCAGGTTCCAGAACGCGTCGTGACCGGTCCGTTCACGATTGGGCGTTGCAAATTCCCCCTGCGCATCGCGCGGCGGCAGGCGCAGGTTGGGAGCTGCGAAGCCCGGCGCCTGCGGTTCCTGCTGTATGCTTTGGGCCGCTGCGGGCGCAGCAGCCAGAGCCGCCGCGCACGCCGCGGCGAGTCCGATTCCTCTGGTCATGTTCCCAATTCCCCCAATGCCCTCGCGGGCAGCGCCGGACGGTCCCGGCGATGTTGACGATAAGGGGCAGTGGAGAGTCGAAAGGTTATCGGAAATTCATGATGAACGCAGTGAAAGCGATTTTTCGCAGTTTTCGCTTCATGATATTCGGCGGCGCGATCGGGTCGCCAAAAGAATGGAATTTTGAGCTATTTTCATGCGGAGCGCAGGCAGCGGCGACGGGCTACCGGCGCCATGACGTCATGCGCTGCCGGTCGGCATCCGAAGAAATGCGACGAACCGATAAAAATGCTGGCGCGTGGCCGGGGCAGCGTTGCGCGAATGCAACAATGCCGTCCCGCCAAGGCTGCCGATCAGATGCCCGTCGGCGACGACGCAGGCTGCGCGGGCGTCGCGACGGGGGCTGCCGGCGCGCTCACCGCGGCGGGCCGGGGCGCATATTTTGCATCCCACGCGATCGCGTCGGCCTGATATTGGGCATAGGCCTGATAGAATTCGTTGAACGGCTCGTCGAGCCGAGCCAGATGTGTGGGCGCCTGTTCGACGAGCTGCGTCGTCGGCGTCGACGAGACGATCTGTGCGATCTCGTTGGCGCGCGCGCAGAAAGCACGCTGCGCCGGCGGCTGCGCGAAATAGTTGAACAGCTGCGTCGACAGCCGGTCGCGCGGGGCGATGCCGTTGTTCTTGTTTTCCTTGCCGAGCTGGGTGATCACCGACTTCTCGGTCGACTTGATCACTTTGCCATGCGTCTTGATGATATTGTTATAGGCGGAAACGAGTGTCGTTTCCTCGACGCCGCGGCAGCCGATGGCGGCGACGTTGAGCCCGATCTTGAGCTGCCAGAACGCGCGATCGCCGGTCACGCCGCTGTTCGCCGTGATGAAGCGCCCGTCAAGCCCACGGCCCGGCAGGATTTGCGTCAGTGACGCGTTGCCCGGCGGCAGCGGCCGGGGCGGGATGACGACAACGACCGGCGGCGGCGGGGGGGGGGAGGCGGGGGCGCTTTC
>CBJKNR010000022.1:0-18588 GCA_966417555.1 uncultured Sphingopyxis sp. | reverse complement strand
CCTTTCCATCTGATGGCGCTGATGACCGAAAAATTGCGCGCAACGATGGCGATCGAGCCCGACCGGGCCGAGATCGATTTCGAGGGCGTCGACTACAGCTGGCGCCAGATCGCCGATACGGTCCGTGCGATCGAGGATGCGCTCGGTGCGATGGGCCTTCCGGAAGATACGCGCGTGGGGGTGATGCTGCGCAATCGCCCCGGCCATGTCGCGGCGATCGTCGCCGTGCTCTCGACCGATCGCTGTCTCGTGACATTGAATCCGATCCTGCCCGACACAAAGCTGTTCGCCGACGTGGAAGGTCTTGGTCTTCCCGTGGTCATCGCCGACGCGGCCGATCTTGCGCGGCCCGGACTCGCCGACGCGCTTCAGCGATCCGGATCCGCCGTGATCGAGGTCGGCGGGCGGCTGGAAGGCGTCCGCGTGCTGCAGGGAGAGGTCCGCACCGGAATCCGGATGTCCCCGGGCGTCGCGATCGAGATGCTTACCAGCGGTACGACGGGTACGCCGAAACGCGTGCCGCTGAGCCGCGCAGCCTTTGACGCCAGTTTTCGCGGCTTTGCCAAATATGAGCGCGGGCGAAGCTTTGACGACGCGCCGCGGTTGAGTTCGGGCGTGACCCTCGTCATCAACCCGCTCACCCACATCGGCGGCATCTATGGCTGCATCGGTGCGCTCGCGGCCGGGCGAAAGATCGCCCTGCTCGAAAAATTCAGTGTGGAGGCGTGGGTCGACGCCGTGCGGCGCCATCGCCCGGCGGTTGCCTCCGCGGTACCGTCGGCGGTGCGGATGCTGCTCGACGCCGATGTCGATCCGGCCGACCTGTCGAGCCTGAAATCGCTCATATCGGGGACGGCGCCGCTTGCGGCAGACCTCGTCGATGCCTTTTACGAACGCTATGGCATTCCGATCTGTTCCAACTATGGCGCAACCGAATTCGCCGGCGCGGTTGCGGGTTGGACGATCGACGATTTTCGCGCGCATTGGACGGCGAAGCGCGGCGCGGTCGGGCGCGTCCATTCCAATATCGAAGCGCGGATCGTCGATCCCGACAGCGGCGCGATACTGACCCTTGGCGAGGAAGGGCTTCTCGAGATCAGGGGTGGCCAGCTCGGCAATGACATGCGGTGGCTGCGCACGACGGATCGCGCCGTGCTCGACGAGGACAATTTTCTCTTCATTCGCGGGCGCGCCGACAACGCGATCATCCGCGGCGGCTTCAAGGTTCACCCCGATGATGTCGTGCAGGTCCTGAATGATCATCCGGCGGTTCGCGAGGCTGCAGTCGTCGGCGTTGCCGACGAGCGGCTTGGTGCGGTGCCCGCCGCCGCGATCATTCTCAAGGACGGAGCGGACGAACCGGAACCCGACGAGCTCAAGGCATGGCTGAAGGAGCGCCTGATCGCCTATCAGGTCCCCGTCCATATCCGCATCGTCCCCGACTTTCCGCGGACGCCGTCGATGAAGCCGTCGTCGCCGGGGCTGCGGCAGCTGTTCGAGGAGGCAGGATGATGGACGATTTCTCCGGCAAGGCGGTGATCGTTACCGGCGGCGGCCGCGGAGTGGGGCGCGGTATCGCAAAGGCGTTTGCCTCAGCTGGCGCCAAAGTGATGCTCGGTGCCCGCACTATTTCCCATGCAGAGGATGTGAAGGCCGAGATCGAGAATGCTGGCGGCATTGCCGAATATTTTGCTGCCGACATATCGAGGCACGCCGATTGCCGGGCGCTTGTCGAGGCTGCCGTGCGCGCATTCGGTGGGGTGGACATCGTCGTCCACGCCGCCGCCGACATCCCGCACGGCGGACTCGGGCATGTCGATGATGAAAGGCTGGAAGCCGGCTTCGCGAGCATCGCCAAGGCGGCCTGGTGGTTGCTCGATGCTGCGCGCGCCCATCTGGCCCAGGCGCGCGATGGTGGGCGTTTCATCGCAATCGGATCGATCAATGGCACGTTCAATGTCGTGCCCGACATGACTGCCTATGGCATGGCCAAGGCCGCGCTCGATGCGTTCATCAGGGCGGCCGCGGGCGATGTGGTCGGTGACCGGATCACGGTCAACGCAGTCAATCCCGGCCTTGTCGCGAGCGACCGCGCCAAAGCGGTGCTCGGTGATGAAGGACTGGCTGCCTATGGCGCCACCGTCCCGGTCGGCCGCGCCGGAACGCCCGGGGATATCGCGCATGCCTGCCTGTTCCTCGCTTCGCCCCGTTCCGATTATATCACCGGCACCACGATCAAGATGGACGGCGGTTCGACCGTCGCCGCATCGCCCGGCCGCAGCGAAATCCTGCAGGAGCGGCTCAAACTCCAGCATGGAAAGGCGCCCTGATGGACCTCGGGATTTCAGGCAAGGTCGCGCTCGTCTTCGGCGGATCGAAAGGCATCGGCCTCGGCTGCGCGCATGAATTTGCGCGCGAGGGCTGCAAGACGGTGATTGCTGCCCGTACGCAGGCGACGATCGACGATGCGGTTGCCGAGGTGGCGGCTGCCGGCGGCGACGTCATCGGAATCTCGGCAGATTGTACGAGCAGGGACGGCATTGCCAGGGCGGTGCAGGCCGCGACCGGTGCTTTCGCGTCGCCCGATATCCTGATCTTCAACGTCGACTCCGGCCCCAAGGGCTCGTTTCTCGATGTCGATGACGACACGTTCGCGGCCGCCAACAACAACAATGTCATGGCCTTTCGCTGGGCCGTGCAGGCGGTCGTGCCGCACATGCGCGAGCGGAGCTGGGGGCGGATCCTGACCATCGGAACAAATTCGGTGAAGGCGCCGCACCGCAAGCTCGCGCGCGCCGCGCAAAACACATATCGCGTCGGTGCGCTGGCCCTGTCGAAAACGATCTCGGCCGAACTCGGGCCGATGGGGATCACGGTCAACACGCTCGGGACCGGTGCGATTGCGACGCCGCAGTTCAGGGAAGTGTTCACGCGGATCGCCGAGGCGCAGGGACAGACCTATGACGAGCATATCGCCGAGCGCACGTCGGCCTACCCGATCCCGCGCATGGGAACGCCGGAGGATATGGCTGCGGCGGCGGCCTTCCTCTGCTCGGATCGGGCCGGTTTCATCACGGGCCAGGTGCTCGTTGTCGACGGCGGCAATCTCGAAGTCCTGCAATAATCAGCAATCGAAGGAAGAATCATGAAACTTGGCAATGACATTGCGGCAGTGGTCACCGGCGGCGCGTCGGGGCTTGGCCGCGCGAGCGCGGAAGCGCTCGCCGACGTGGGGGTGAAGGTCGCGATTTTCGACGTCAACGAAGCGGGCGGCAAGGCGGTGGCCGACGCGATCGGCGGGATATTCTGCCGGGTCGACATCACCGACGAGGAGAATGTTCTTGCGGGCTATGAAGCGGCGCGCGCGGCGCATGGGCAGGAACGCGTCCTTGTTCATTGTGCGCAAATCTCGAAGGGTGGAAAGACCGTTCGTTACGACAAGGCGAGCGGAGGCTATGTCCGCTATTCGACCGAGGATTATGCATTCTCGGCGCAGGGCATCCTGATCGCAAGCTATCGCCTCGCCTCGATTGCGGCCCTCGGCATGGCGAATGCCGAGCCGCTCAACGAGGACGGCGAGCGCGGCTCGATCATCCTCACAGCGTCGGCGGCAGCGCAGGATGCGCAGATCGGGCAGGTCGGATACGGATCGCTGAAGGCAGGCGTGAACGGTCTCGTGTTGCCGATGGCGCGCGATCTCATGGATATCGGCGTGCGCGTCAATTCGATCATGCCCGGGATTTTCGCGACCCCGCCGATGCTCGCCGTCAAGGACAGGGCGCCGGCAATCTTCGAGGGACTCGCGGCATCGGTGCCGTTCCCGAAACGGCTCGGCAAGCCAGAGGAATTCGGCTCGCTCGTGCTCGAACTCGCACGCAATACCTATTTCAATGGCCAGAATCTCCGCCTCGACGGCGCCATCCGCATGCCGCCGAAATAGCAGAACGGGAATGACGATGTGAACGCGCCCCAGCAGTTTCCCTTTGCGCGGCAGTCGGCCGGTCCGGCGCCGCTACGCCGGCCGGGCTCCATTCGCCGGACGACCTCGATCGACTCCGACTGGCCGGACGGTTTCGGTGAACCGTGGATCATGACGGGACGCGCGCGCGATCTCCTGACACCGCTCGAAGGAGAGGAGATCGAACTCGCCAGCGGCAACTTCCGCATCAGGGCCTCGCCGATGCGCGAAATCCTGGAAATCGCAGCGACGCCCGATCATCCCCGCCTTGCGGAGATGGTCGGCGTGCGCGCGGGTGGTGCCAGCCGCGCTGCACTCGCGGATGTGCTTGGCGACCTTCGCGGAACGCCGCTCTTTCAGGTGCTCGACGATTTTGCCGGTGCCAGCCTCGTCGCCGGGTGGATATGGTCGCGCTGGATCGACGACTGGCATGCGCGCATCACTGCCAGCCGCAAGTCGAACCCCGGCAACAAGGGGCGGATGGTCAATATCTGCACCGGCTTCACCGAAGGCGGCAGCTCGCTGAGCGAGGACGGCAGCGTCGATCATAGCGACCAGTCCGCGACCGAGGTCGGTCCGCTTGTCCATCCTGACGATCCGGCCGGCTGGCACCTGTTACCGGTGCAGGAGGGGCGCCCTCAGGCGCGGCGGTCGCGCCGGATCGACCTGTGGCGTGCCGAAGGCGTGCTCAAGGTCGATGCCGCCTTTCAGGACAGCGGTCCGAATCCAAAGGGCACGCGCACTGCGATCCACGAATATCGCGTCTATGCCGAAGTCGACGAGCGAACGGATATGCTCCTCTCGCTTCAGGCGCTGCCGCTGATCCTGCCGTTCCGCGAATGCCCCGGCGCGTCGATGAAGGCGTCGCGGATGATCGGGCAGAATGTCGGGGACTTTCGCCAGGCGGTGCTCGATACGCTCGTCGGCACGATCGGCTGCACGCATCTCAACGACGTGCTGCGTGCCTTTGCCGACATTCCGGAGCTCGCACGAATGTTGCCCGAAGAGCACGGTTAGGGCGCCATGACGCCACGTCGCAGTGCAAATTACGCAATCCACTTGTCTATCTTGTTAGACTTAGTTATATAACTGGCGAAGCGAGGACGGCAGGAAGCCTCGCGGGGAGGATGTTGGCCATGAATTTCAAGCAGAATCGCGATTCGACCAGGCTCGCGGCGACGTCGATCTTCGCGCTGGGTTTGTGCCTCGCCGGTACGCCCGCCTTCGCACAGGATAGTGCGCCGGCAGACACCGCCAACGAGGACCAGTATCGCGGTTTGGAAGAAATCATCGTCCAGGCGCGGAAGATCGACGAAAATCTGCAGGATGTTCCGGTCGCCGTTACCGTGCTGACGGGCGGCGACCTGGCCGACCGTAATGTGCAGCAGGTGCAGGATCTCGCCAACTTCACGCCGGGCTTGCTGATCCGGTCGGGATCGAACACGCCGAGCGCCCTGACGGTCACGCTGCGCGGGCAGGTGCAGACGGATACCCTCATCACGCTCGACCCCTCGGTCGGAACCTATGTCGATGGCGTCTATTGGGCGCGATCCTACGGTCTCAACGGGGACTTTCTCGACGTCCAGTCGGTACAGGTCCTGAAGGGCCCCCAAGGCACGCTGTTCGGCCGCAACACGACCGGCGGCGCGATGCTGATCAACTCGAACAATCCCGACCTCAGCGAATTCGGCGGCAGCGCGTCGCTGACCTACGGTCGTTTCAACGAGTTCCAGGCGACCGGCGTGCTCAATCTCCCGATCGTTCAGGACAAGGTGGGGCTGCGCGTCGCGCTGCAGCGGCTCACACGCGATGGCTATACGACCAACGAAGTGCCGGCCGGTACCGTGTCGGCGATCGACCCGAATAACCCCGTTGTCGCGCAGCAGCCGTTCCAGGGGACACCGGATGGCGTCAAGCTCGACAATCGCGATCGGTGGAACGGCCGGGTAAAGCTGGAGATAAGGCCGACCGACAATTTCACGCTTCGCCTGTCGGGCGAATATTTCCGGATGGATGAACGGGCGCCCGCGCGCCAGCTTCGTCTGGCAACCGCCCCGTTCACCGCCTCGAATCCGACCTATAATCTGGGCGGGACCGGCGCCCTTTACGTCGGGCTGATCAATGGCGCGCCACCGGCGACCGCGACGCAGGTGGGCCTCGGCATCCTCAACGGTGACATCGCCGTGCTTGCCGACGATCCTTCGATCGCCTCGAACAACGAGGTTCCCTATGCCTTTGCCAAGACGAAGACGCTGGGGCTGACGGGCATTCTGGACACCAGCTTCGGTCAGATGCAGATGATTCTGGGCTATCGCAAGATCGACGCCCATGCCGGCGTCGATCTCGACGGCAGCCGGTTCGCGATCCACTTTACCGAAAGCCAGCAGTCGGTGGAGCAATATTCGGGCGAGTTCCAGATCACGGGCACGGCATTCAACGACGCACTCGATTTCGCCGTTGGCTTCTTCGCCTTCCACGAAAACGGCTTCGACCAGTCGATTTCGATCGTGGCGCCGGCGATCAACCCTGTCACGTCGCATTTCTTCGCGAACATCGACAATGACAGCATGGGGTCATACGTGCAGGCGACCTATCATTTTACCGACCGCTTCTCGTTCACCGGTGGTCTGCGCTATTCGGTCGACGACAAGGGAATCACCAGCCTCAACAACAATTTCAACCGGGCCACGCAGACCACGACCTGTTCGCTCTTTACGGCACCCGCGGTCGTCGGCCCCGAACTCGTCGCCTCGCCGCAATGCGCGGTGTCGCGCCGCGACGATTTCTCCGGTTGGTCCTATACCGCGGGACTCGAATACAAGCTGACCGACGACACGCTCGTCTATATCAAGACCGCCAAGGGCTTCCGGTCGGGCGGCCAGAATCTTCGGGCTCCGTCGGCCGTGTTCCTGATCCCGTTCGATCCGGAAATCGCCTATTCCTATGAGCTGGGTTTCAAGGGCGAGTTTTTCGATCGGCGTCTGCGCTTCAACGGCGCCGTCTATCAATCGGACATCAACGACATTCAGCGGAGCACGCTGATTGCGCAACCGGGCTCCAATCAGGGCGCCTCGGCAACCGTGCTTGGCAATGCGGGCAAGGTGCGCGTCAGGGGCTTTGAAGCGGAGTCGGTGGTCGCGGTAACCGATGACCTCCGTCTCAGCGGCTTTCTGGCCCATGTCGATCCGAAATATGTCCGCTATTCGGACTTGTCGGGCGACCGGAGCTTCGAACGCTTCGAGTCGATCGCCCGCTGGCAGTGGGGCGCCGCGCTCGATTTCGATCATGATTTCGGTGACGTCCGCCTGAAGCTTCATGCAGACTACAGCCATCTCGGCGAGAGCCCGACGGGGTCCTATTTCTTCGCGCAGAATGCCGCGACCGTGCCGCCGGGCTCGACGGCGGTGCCGGGTGCCGTGAATAGCCAGAACGATGCGGTGGTGGCGACCACTACCCGCAAGGCGCAGGATCTTTTCGGAGCGCGAGCCGCCGTCAGCTTTGCGGACGACACTTACGAGCTCGCCGTCTTCGTACGAAATATCACCAACAGCCGGGCATTTGTGAACAATCTGCTGGTCGCGCCGGTAGGATATGTTTCCTCGACCCGCCAGGAACCGCGGACTTTCGGTGTGACCGCAAGCGTCAAATTCTAGGATCACAGGGCGCTCCAAGGAGCATTGGGGGAGGGGCGGCTTGCCGAACCTCCCCTCTTTTTTGTGAAAGGGAGACTATGTCTGCGGAATCCTCGAACCGGCGCGGTCTGACGCTCGGCCTGCTCGTGATCGTGGCGATCCTGAGCTATGTGGACAGGCAGGTCTTCACGCTGTTTCAGGACGATATCAAGGTCGAGCTGGGACTCGACGACGCGCAGCTCGGACTGTTGACGGGGATCGCTTTCGCCGCCTTCTACGCGCTCGCGGCCTTTCCGATCGCGCGCTATGCCGACCGCGGCGACCGCCGCCTCGTCATCGCCATCTGCGTATCGATCTGGAGCGCCGCGACCGCGCTTTCGGCTTTCGCCCACAATTTCTGGCAGATGCTCCTGGCGCGCGTCGGCCTTGCCGCCGCCGAGGCCGGGGCCGGACCCGCCGGCCTCTCGCTCCTCACCGACATCTTTCCCAAGGATCGCCGCACGACGGTCATCTCGGTCATGCTCGCCGCCAATGCGGTCGGCCTGTCGGGCGGACTCGCGCTCGCCGGCTGGCTGTCGCAATGGTATGGCTGGCGGACGGTTTTCATCATCGTCGGCCTGCCCGGCATCGCGGTTGGCCTGCTCGTTTACCTGCTCGCGGCCGAACCGCGGCGCCGCGGCACTGCGGCTGCGACACCATCGCCGCAATCGAGCGTGGGCGAGGTGCTGCGCACCATGGCGGCGAACCCGTCGCTGCGCTGGGTCGGGCTTCTGCTTTGCATGGTACCGCTCACCGGCTTTGCCTTCATCCTGTGGGGCGCGTCCTTTTTCCAGCGCGTCCATGGCATGGACAAGACAGAGACCGGATTCTGGCTTGGCGGCGCGATGGCGGCCGGGCTGGTCATCGGCAATCTCGTCGCCGGCTGGGTCAGCGACCGGTACGGCAAGGCGAACCCCCGTTTCAACGGCTGGTTCGCGGGTATTGGCCTGCTCCTGTCTTTCCCGTTCGGCTTCTTCTTCGCGATTGCGGAAAATGCCTATGTCGCCCTGGCCTGCTTCGTCGTCGTCAAGTTCATGATGACGCTCCATCTCGGGCCCATCATCGCGCTCTGTTTCGCGCAGGTACCCGAACAGATGCGCGCGATGATGTCAGCGACGATCAACATGTTCATCGGGCTTGCGGGAGTCGGTCTCGGCGGCACGGTCGCCGGCTTCCTGAGCCGGGCGTTTACGCCGGACTACGGCGATCTGTCGTTACAGCCGTCGCTGGCGATCCTGTCCTTTTGCCTGCTGGTCGGCGGCATTGCGGCGATCATGGCAGGGCGCACGGCACGGCCGCTCGATGCATAGACCCTAGGCCGCGACTTTCTCGCTCGTCTGCACCGAAGGCTCGATACCGAACAGCTTTGCGGCGTTCAGCCCCAAGATGTTGCGGCGAACCTCGTCGCTGACCTCGATGCCCTCGAACAGTTCGTCGACGATGCGGCGGCTGATCGGGAAAGTCCCCTCGGCGTGCGGATAGTCGGAACCCCACATCACGTTCCTGGCACCGGGCAGGCCGGCCGCGGCCGATGCGATGCACGCCCGGTCGTGCTGGAAGCTGGCCCATACCTGGTCGTCGACGATCTGGCTCGGCGACCGGCTGAGTTTGGGAAAGACGAAGTTGGCGTGCGCGACCGACACTTCGTCCATGCGCTCGGCAAGCGCCACGAGCCAGCTCGCGCCGCTTTCGATGAAGGCGACCTTCGCGCCCGGATTGCGGTCGAGAACGCCCCCGGCGACGAGATACATGACGCTGTGCTGCGCATCGCCCATCTGGTTCGTATAATTGATGATCCCGGCCCCGGGACCGCGCTCGACGACGACCGACTCCAGACCCGTGCCGGTATGCATCACGAACACGATGCCCAGCGACGCGGCGCGGGCGAAGATCGGGTCCCATGCCTCGCTGTTGTACTTCGGTAGCGTGGGTGGCGTGGTCGCGGGCAACATCGCCGCGGTGAAACCGTTGGAAGCCAGATAATCGAGCTCCGCGAGCGTGTTCGAAAAATCGAGCACCGGCAACATCCCGCAACGCACGAAGCGGTTGGGATGGCCGCCAAGGAAGCGATCATTCCAGTCGTTGTAGAGCCGCGCCGACGCGGCTTCGGCCTCGGGATCGTCGAGGCAATAGAGCCACAGCCCGAGCGACGGGAAACAGATTTCGGCGTCGATGCCCTCAAGCTCCATATCCTCGAGCCGGCCATCGATCTCGCGGATACCGCGGCGCTGCGCGTCACCGAGCTGCTTTTCGCGATGCTGGCCGACGCGCAGGCGATAGATGATTTTATCCTTCGTGCCGGTGACCAGATACTCGCCATCCATGCGCGCGTGGATCGCATGGTCCTTCAGCGACGCCGGCAACCCTTCGAGGAAGATGTCGGCCGGCTCCATGATGTGGCTGTCGGCGCTGAACACAAAAGGCTTCATCGTTGCAATCCTCTCGACTCGGCATGATCTGCACACATTAAACAGATACCTAGTTATATAAGTCAATAGAAACTTCATCCTAGACGGACGGGAAAATTGATCTAAACAGATAACTGTTTGGAGATTCCTGATGAGCAAGCCATTTCGCGCCGAAACATTGGCCAGCCGAACCGCGCGGGCGCTCGCCGATCTCAGTCTCGCCGCTGCGCCGGGCGACCATCTGGGCGCCGAAGATGATCTGATCCAGCGTTTCGGCATCAGTCGGCCCACGCTTCGACAGGCGGCAAAGCTGGTCGAACGCGACAGGCTGATCAGTATCCGCCGCGGCATCAAGGGAGGCTATTTCGCCGATCGGCCCGATGCGCGCGACGCGATCCAGTCGCTCGCGCGTTTCCTGCGCCTGAAGGGAGCGACGCTCGGCGACGTCATCCAGGTGACGCGGCCGGTGTCCGAAGAGGGCGCTGTTGCTGCGGCGGCGCGACGCAGCGACTCCGATGTCGAGCGGCTGCACGCATTTCTCGCCACCATCGACGATCGCGATACGCCGCGCGATCTGATCGCCGCCGAAGTCGAGCTCGCCGGCCTGATTGCGGGCATGAGCGGCAATCCCGTGGTCGGGCTGGTGATGGAGATCGGCTACAGCTTCGGGCTCGATGAAGAAGGGAGCGACCTGTATGTCGATCCCGATCGCCGCGCCCGGACCCGCGCGATGCAGCGCAGCCTCTGTCAGGCCATTATCGATGGCGACCCCGAAGTCGCCCGGCTTATGATGAACCGCAGGTCGCGGCAGTTCGACGAATGGCTGGGAGCTATGGCGTGACCATCCTCGAATTCAGCGGCTTTGCCGGTGCGCGGCTGGAGGCCGAGGCGATCGGTTCGGAAACCGATCCCGCGGTGCTCCTCATCCATGGGGCAGGTCAGACGCGGGCGATATGGGGCAGTGTGGCCAAGGCGCTCGAACTCGCCGGACGGCGGGTGATCAGCCTCGACCTTCGGGGGCATGGCGGCAGCGATTGGCCCGAGGACGGGCGCTACGATTTCGACGCGTTCGTTGGTGACCTCCGCGCCGTGCTCGCGCAGCTCGGTACGCGTCCCGTGGTGGTCGCCTCGACGCTTGGCGGCTGGGTCGCGAGCGCGGCGCTTGAACAGGATGCCGCGCTTCTCGCCTCGGGGCTTGTCCTGGTCGACGTCCCCGTCGACGTCGATCCGGCGGTGTCGAGGCGAATCGGCGAGCGGCTTCGCGAGACCGCGGGCCTCGCGCCGGGGCAGGCGTCATGGGATACGCGGCTTATCGGCGCGCTCGACACCGGCGCAATGGCAGGGCGCATGATGGCGGCCGCGGCGCGGATCGCGTTGCCGACGCTTTATGTCCGCGGCGCGGTGAGCGAGATCGTCTCGCATGCCGAGGCGGCCGCCTTTGTCGGTCGACTGCCGGACGGCGAGCTTGCCGAGGTCGAGGACGCGGCGCTCGTCGTCCGCGAAGATCGCATCGAAGCGCTGGGTGGCCATCTCGTCGATTTTCTCGAGCGCCGGGCGCCTCGCGCCTCGCCCGAATATCGTGCCGGATCCGATGCGCGCACCTTCCGCGACGCGCTCGGCTGTTTCGCGACGGGCGTGACGGTGGTGACGGCGATGTGCCCCGACGGCACGCCGATCGGGCTCACGGCGAACAGCTTTACCTCGGTTTCGCTCGACCCGCCGTTGCTGCTCGTGTGTATCGCCAATGGCGCCGGCAGCGCGCCCTTCCTGCGCAGCGCCGATCGGTTCGCCGTCAACCTGCTCCAGATCGGCCAGCAGCCGACCTCGAACCGCTTCGCCGGAAAGGACGAGGACCGGTTTGCCGCGACGCCATGGGAAGCCGGCGAGTTCGGTACCCCCGTGCTTACCGGATCGCTGGGCAGCTTCGAATGTGCCCGGGAAGCAGTGCATGACGGCGGCGATCATTTCATCCTGGTCGGCCGCGTCCTGAAAGCGATCTTCGAACCGCGCCGCGATCCGCTGCTCTATTTCCGCGGAAAATATCGGAAACTGCATTTCGCTTGACGCGAGCATAAAGCATCATATCCTACTAAGTTATATAAGTCAGGAATCGGGAGAGAGGAATGGCCTGGTCGCATCAGGATGAATGCGCGATCGTGGGTGTCGGGGCGACCGACTATTATGTTCGCGGCAAAAGCTGGCCGCGCACGATCAACGATATGGCGGCCGAGGCGATCATGAACGCCTGTGCAGACGCAGGGATCAGCCACAAGCAGATCGACGGCTTCGCTTATTATTCGACCGCGGGGGCGGGCTATCTCGACAAGTTCGACACGGCGAGCCTGATGGAAACGCTGGGGATGCCGCACATCAGCTTCTCTGCGACGCTGACCAGCGGCGGCGGCGGCTGTGTCGGTGCGATCGGCCTCGCGACGGCGGGGCTGATGAATGAGGACTGCACCTATGTGGTCACGCTGATGGCGTTGCAGCAATTGCCCCAGCACCGGCTCGGCGTCGTCTTCGGCGCGGCGGCACCCAGTCCCGAAAACAGCTTCCTGCAGCCGTCGGGCCTCGTCGGTCCGGGGCATCTGATGTCGATGCTCACGCGCCGGCATATGCATCTCTATGGTACCAAGCCCGAAGCTTTGAAGGAGATCGTCCAGGCGACGCGTGCCAACACGCACAATCGCCCCAAGGCCGTCCGCAAGAATCCGGTCACGGACGAGGAATATTGGGGCTCGCCGATGCTTGCCGATCCGCTCCGCCGGCTCGACTTCTGCCTCGAAACCGATGGCGCGGTCGCGGTGATCACGACGACGAAGGATCGCGCGAAGGCTTGCCGGCACAAGCCCGCGCTGGTCCACGCCTGCGCGCACGGCGGCCAGCGCGAATGGGGGCGCGCTTTCGCGTGGATGGGAATGCCCGATCCCTGGTTCGCGAGCGCGGGGCATGAATTTACGGCGAACCGCATCTGGGCGCAGTCGGGCCTGACAGCGAAGGATATGGACGTCGCGCTCCTCTACGATCATTTCTCGCCGATGGTGCTGATGCAGCTTGAGGATTACGGTTTTTGCGAGCGCGGCGAGGGGAGCGATTATGTCCTCTCGGGCAAGATTCGCTACGATGCGGCGACCGGCGGAAATGCGGACGGCGGCGTGCCGGTGAATACGCACGGCGGCAACCTCAACGAGGCCTATAGCATTGGTATGACGCATCTCGTCGAGGCGGTCGAACAGGTGCGCGGCACGGCGATCAACCAGGTCGCCGACGCCGAATTTGCCCTGGCGTCCGGGGGACCGGCCGCGCTTCCCGTTTCCAGCCTGATCCTGAGGAGGGACTGACATGGCCTACGGCCCGGCGCGCGTGCTCCCCGGCGAGCAGATTCGCATCACCACCAACCCCGACACCGAACCCTATTGGCAGGCCGCGAAGGAAGGCAAGCTCACGGCATGCCAATGCGGCGAGTGCAGCCGCTTCCGGATGCCGCCGACCGCGGTCTGCCCGCACTGCGGCAGCCGCGAAAAGAACTGGCCGCCGCTTCCCGGCACGGCGACCGTGTTCAGCTATGTCGTGTGCAACAGGAATCCGAAGACCGGCGAGGACTATGTCTATGTCCCCGTCGTCGTCGACCTTGATGGGGCGCCCGGCGCGCGGCTTAACGCGAATGTCACCGGCGTCGATGCCGACGACGTCCACATCGGGATGAAGGTCACGGTCGAATGGACACCGATCCAGGACGGCTGGGTGCTCCCCAACTTCCGCAAGGCCTGACGCGATGCTCGGCGACCTGCGTATCGTCGAGATCGGGGAGGGCATGGCGGTCCAGGTCGCCGGGCTTATGCTGTCCGAACTCGGCGCCGAGCTACTCAAGATCGAGCGCCCCGGCGGCGATCCGGCGCGTGGTACCGCCCCCTTCGCCAACTGGAATCGCGGCAAGAAGAGCCTTGTGCTCGATCTCGACACGCCAGAGGGATTGGCGGCGCTGGACGCGCGTCTGGCGGGCGCCGATGCCTTGCTTCACCAGTTCACTCCCGCCCGCGCCAAGGCGCTCGGCCTCGACGACGCGAGCCTCGCCGCGCAGCATCCGCAGCTGGTCGTTACCGCGATCACCGGGTCGCCCGCCGGGCATCCCGATGTCGAGCGCAGCGATGACGAGCTGCTCGTCGCCGCGCGTGTCGGCGCGATGTACGAAAACGACGGCCACCGCGCAGGACCGATCGTCTATCGCTACCGGCAGGGCAGCTGGTCCGCCGCGCATCTCGCCGCCGCCGGACTGCTCGCGCGGCTCGTGATGCGGCTGCGCACAGGGCAGGGAGGCGCCGCGCATACCTCGATTTTCCAAGGCTTTCTTGCGACGCTTCCGCTCGTCTGGGCGCGCAACAGCGAAGGGCCGATGCCCAACCCGGCCACCTATCCGCCCGCCCCCCGTCCGATCGCCCAGCAACTCTTCCAGTGCAGGGGGGGCGACTGGCTTCAGATCATGGATCCGACGCGCCAGTTCGACTATGCGACCATGCCGACGATGTGGGATGTCATGGCCGAGACCGACGTCGATCTGGAGACCGAGGCCGGGCAGGCCGCCGCCTTCAGGCAGCGCCCGCTCGATAACTGGCTCGCCGATCTTCGCGCCGCCGACATCGCTGCCGAACCGGCCTTCCCGATGGGAGAGGTGCTGCGCCATGAGGATGCCGAGGCCAATGGCTATGTGATCGAAGTCGACGACCCCGACCTCGGCCCGACGCGCCAGCCCAACACACCGTTCCATAGCGACGCGGACCTGCCACAGGGCCGCCCGGCGCCGCATCTCGGCGAGGGTGGCGATGCCTCATGGCCCGCGCAGCCCGCGCCCGCACCCGGAACCGCACCTGCCGAAGTACTCGAAGGCGTCCGCGTCCTCGACCTCGGCATGTTCCTCGCTGGCCCGATGGGGCCGTCGATGATGGGCGACATGGGGGCGAACGTCATCAAGGTCGAGGCGCTGACCGGCGACCGCATCCGCTTCATGCACCGCTATTATCAGGCCGCAGCGCGCAGCAAGCGCAGCCTCGCGCTCGACCTGACCCGTCCCGAGGCGCAGCCGATCCTCGAACGGCTCCTCCGGTGGGCCGAGCTCGTTCACCACAATATGCGCTTCAGGGGCGCCGCAAAGCTCGGGCTCAGCGAGGAAGGCATCCGCCGATATAACCCCGACATCGCGTTCAACTATTCGAGCGCCTATGGCCAGCGCGGCACGCGCGGCAACTGGCCCGGCTATGACTCGATCTTCAACGCGATCGCCGGCTGGGAATTCGAGAATGCGGGCGAGGGCAATCGACCCGTATTCAACCGTCCGGGTACGATGGACGTCGCCACCGCGCAGAGCTGCCTCGTCGAACTGATGGCCTCGCTCTACGCCAAGCGCACCACCGGGCGCGGCTATACGACGCAGACCTCGCTCCTCGGCATGGCCGCCTTCACGCAAGGCGAGCGACTGATCGACGTCAATGGTGAACTGACCGACACATACCATCTCACCAGCGACCAGACCGGCTTCTCGCCCTGTCACCGCATCTATCAATGCGGCGACGGCAACTGGATCGCCGTCGCCGCGCACAAGCCCGCCCAGCAGGCCGCGCTGCGTACCCTGCTCGGCGAGGACATGGTGGCCGGCGCGAGGGCTCGCCCCGCCGCCGACCTGCTCTCTGCGCTCGAGGCGGCCGGCGTCCCCGCCGACGCTGTCAATTGCGAGGATGCAATGCACCGTTTCTTCGACGATCCGCTGAACCGCGAACTCAATCTCGTCTCGGTATTGTCGCAGCCGCTCTACGGAATTGTCGAACAACCCGGTGCCTTCTGGAACTTCGGCGATACACCCGTCGTCTTCAAACGCTGCTGCCCCGCCGTCGGCGAGCATAGCGACGAGATCATGCGCGAGATCGGCTATTCGGACAGCGAGATTGCGGCCTTTCGCAAGGCGAAAATCATAGGATGAACCAGCACGACCTTCTTCCCGCCGGCCTCGCCGCGGCGGTCGAAACCGCCAGCGGCGCGCGTGGCGGCGCGGGCAGTCCGCGCGGCGGCGGCGGCGCCTCGCGCGAGGGGGCGGAACTCGATCTTGCATGGCCCGACGGCCGAACCGCCAGCGCCTATATGAATTACGATGTCCGCAAGGCGGGGGCAGGCGACGACGCCGCCTTCCTGCGCGAAGCCGCCATGCTTCGCGCGCTCTCGGGGCCGCTCGCGGGCGCCGGGGTTCGCGTCGCACGCTTCTACGCCGCGGTTCCCGACCAGCGTGCGCTCGTCTGCGGCATGGTGCCGGGCAGCGACCGTTTCAGCCTCGCCGATCCGGTCCAGCGCGACGCGCTCGCGGCCGAATTCATGGCCCAGCTCGCCGCGCTCCACCGCATCGACGTCGCCGCCAGCCCGATCGAGGGCATGGGCCCGGTCGAACCTGCCCAAGCCTTCATTCGCCGCCGCATCGCCGAATTGCGCACGGGTAACAGCGGCAAGGGCTGGGATCCCCTGATCCACCTGTCGCTGAACTGGCTTGAGGCCAATATTCCCGCCGACATGCCGCCCCCGGTGATCGTCCACGGGGACGCGGGCCCCGGCAATTTCCTGTATGAAGGTGACCGCATCACCGCGCTGCTCGACTGGGAACTCGTCCATTATGGCGACCCGATGGCCGACCTCGCGATGCTCGCGATCCGCATGCTGTTCCAGGGCTTTGTGCCACTGCCACAGGCGTTCGCCGCCTATGAGGCCGCAGGCGGCCACAAGGTCGACCTGCGACGCCTGCTTTACTGGCGCCTGCTCTTCCAGACGAGCTTTGCGCGCCGTTCGCGCTACGTCGATCCCGACGCGCCGCCGCCACCCAATCTCGGCATGAATCTCGTCTATTCGACGATCCACCGCCGCGTCCTCTCGCACGCGCTTGCCGAAGCCGCGGGCATCGCCTTGCCCCCCGTCGCGATGCCCGACGCGCCGCCGGGGGCGCATGACCGAAGCTTCGCCATCGCGCTCGACGATATCCGCGACACCATCGTCCCGCGCCTTTCGGACCAGCAGGCGGCAGCGAAGGCCAAGGGCATGGCGCGCCTGATCAAATGGTGGCGCGCGATCGAGCGCTTCGAACCCGGCTTCCATGCTGCGGAGAAGGCCGAAATCGAAGCCGCACTCGCGCTCGAATTCACCGACTACCGAACGGCCTGGTCGGCCTTCCGCGACGCCGTCGCCGGCGATCGCATCGCCACCGACGCCGCCATCATCCTCTGCAACGTGCACGAGATGCGCGAGGCGGCACTGATGGCCGACGCGATGGGCGGCCTCGCCGATACGAAATTCGCACCGCTGCAATAGAAATCTGGAAAGGTTGAGGGACATGTCGAAGGATATTCTGGGCTACAAGGGCAAGCGCGTCGTCGTGATGGGCTGCTTCTCGGGCACCGGGGAGGCCTGCGCACGCACGCTCGTCGACCTCGGCGCCGAAGTGCACGGCGCCGACGTCAAACCGTCGCCGATCAATCTTGCCAGCTTCACCGAAGTCGACCTCAAGAACCCCGATGCGATTGCCGCCGGCATCGCCAGTATCGGTGGCAAGGTCGACGCCGTATTCAACGTGTCGGGGTTGCCGCAGACATTTCCCGGCGAAGATGTCGTGACGGTCAATTTTCTCGGCATCCGTGCGTGGACCGAGGGCTGGATTCCGCACCTCAATCCCGGCGCGGCGATCGTCTCGGTCTCGTCGCTCGGCGGCATGAAATGGCTGACGCGGCAGCCGCTGCTGCGCGAATTCATCGGACTTGAGGATTTCGCCGAAGCCCGCCAATGGTACCTCGACCGCGCCGCAGAGGTCGGTGATCCCTACAGCCTCGCCAAGGAGGCGATCAACACCTGGACACAGGTTCGCGCGCCCGACCTGATCGGCCGCGACATCCGTATCAATTGCACGATGCCGAGCCCGATCGACACACCGATGCTCACCGAATTCCGCAAGGTGGCGGGCGACGCGGTGCTCGGCGCCTTTGCCAGGGCCAAGGGCCGCTATTCGACCGCCGAGGAACAGGCGCTGCCGCTGATCCTGCTCAACAGCGATGCTGCCCGCTTCATCAGCGGCGTCTGCCTGCCGGTCGACGCGGGGCTCGCAGGTGGCCTCGCGACCGGTGTTCTTGACATCCAGAAGATGATCGCCGAGGCGGCGGCCGCTGCGTGAAGGGGTCAGGCCTGGTCGCGCGCGCCCAGCATCATCGCGATGCTGTGTGCCGCGGCGGCTTTCAGATCCGCATAGCCGACGCCGTCGCTATGGCTGCTCAGCGGCCCGATCGCCGACAGGCGTTCGAGGATCATCAGCACCGTACCCGCACACGACCGCGACGACAGGTGGACCGGCGTACGCCCGGCGGCTTGCGCGCGCTCGACCTGCTGGCTGATCGCCGCCATCATCGGCCGCGCCTGTTTCATCCGTGCTTCGTAAAAGCGCGCATCGCCCTCTTCGGCGGAAAGGTTGCGAACGACAAACATCGTCCGGTTGCGATTCCAGATCTCGGTATAATTTTCGACGAAGGCTATCGCG
>CBJKNR010000021.1:0-19389 GCA_966417555.1 uncultured Sphingopyxis sp. | reverse complement strand
CTCACCACCGCCGGGCTGGAATGGGCGATGTCGACGACCATTCCGAGCTGCTCCATCCGCTGCACCACCTGCCGGCCGAACGGAGTCAGGCCGCCCTTGTTCACGCCGTGCATCGAGCCGCCGAGCTCGTTGTCGAAGAAGTTGGTGTCGTTGAATGGCACGACCGCGCCGTTGAAGCCGCCCGCCCGAAAACTGCCGCGCTGGGAGAAATAGACCATGTTCGACGAATCGATCTGATACTGGAGGTTGAAAGTCCAGCTGGGGTCGTGGAGCTTGGCCTTCTGGCGAAGCGGCGTGTCGCCGGTGAGGTTGAACAGGCTTCCCGCGATCTGATCCAGCCCCGCGGTTTCCCAGGTATAGCGACCGCCGGCCGTGACCTTGAGCTCGTCGGTCAACTCGTAGCTGAGCTGCGCGAACAGGGCCTTCGATTCCGACCGCTGGTGATAATAATAGGCGATGTCGGCCAGCGGCGTGGGCAATTCGTCACCGACGATGACAGGAATATATTCCGTCTTCCTAGTCTTCGAATAGAAGGCGCCGACAATATATTCGAGCCTGCCGGATTTGCCCTGCAATTGCAGTTCGTTCGAAATCGCCCGGGTCGAAAATTCCTCGCCGCCCGGCCGGCCGTTGCCCAGGCCGCTGCGATTGTACAGGTTGAGCGAGCCGAAGGGCGAGCCGGAGAGAATACCCGGTGTCCTGGCAAAAGCGTCGGCCCAGTTGAAGATGTTCTTCAGCGTGAGATCGTCGCCGATCTCCAGCTCGGTCGTGTTGGTGATGAATGCCGCGTGCGCCTTGTGCGGCAAATCGTAGCTCAGCCAGACTTCATAGGGATGCTGCTGTTGCCAGGCGAGGTAGCCCGGCACCGCGCCGGGCCAGGTGCCTTCGCCCACCGGACCGTCGCCGAGCGTCGGAGCGAACGGGCTGTTCAATCCGTAGACGCAGTCGAGCGTCGCGGTCAGGGTGTAGCCGTTGTTGGTCTCGCCGCAGGCATGATAGGAATAGAGGCCGCCGGCACCTTCCGTGCCGCCAAAGTCGCTATACTGCGCCACAGTGGTGTTCTTGAAGCCGGACGAGGGCTCGATGACCAGCGTCGCGCGACCCGAAAGCGCGTCGGTATCCCCAAGGGTGCTTCCGGTCCGGGCGTTGCGGATGTAGCCGTCCTGCTTGTTCCAGTCTCCGGCGAGGCGCACTCTGACCGCGTCAGACAGCGGGATGTCGAGCGCAGCCTGAAGCTGGATGTGGTCGCGCTCGCCCGCCTTGATCGTCGCATAGCCCCCGAAAACGTCGCCGGGCTTGGTGGTTTCATATAGGATCGCGCCGCCGGTCGCGTTGCGTCCGAACAGCGTACCTTGGGGCCCCTTCAGAACCTGGACCGAGTTGAAATCGAAAAAGGCGGTCGATGTGTTGCCCGCGCTCTGCGGCGCTTCGTTGATGTAGGTCAGTACGGCAGGGCTGGAACCAGAGAAGGGATCGAGCGTCTGGCCGCGAAGCGTGAAGCTGATCTGGTTCGAGTTCTGGCCGCTCTTCACAATCAGGCCGGGCACGAGGGCCGCGAGATCCTGCTCGCTGGACACGTTCCGATCCTGCAGCATCTCGGAGTTGAATGCGGAAACCGAGACCGGAACTCTCGACAGCGATTCCTCGCGGCGCTGCGCCGTCACGACAATGTCGCCAATGTCGCCGGCCGGGGACGTCGACGCCGTCTCGGTTCCGGCGTCGGTCTGCGCTGCGGCGGGCGTGGCGAAGGTCAGTGCAGCAAGCACCGGGATCATCGACGCCGATATCGGCAAGGCGCATTTCATGCGCTGCACCGATGCTGCTCTCGTCGAGCGGATAGCTTCCTTCATCTCGTCATCCTCCTCAAGGTGTTTCTGTTTGTTCAGATAGTAGCAACGGCGTCGTGGCCGATTACCGCGGTCGCCATTGACCAAGCCGGCAAGGGAAGAGCCGGCGAGACGATCCCGGGGAATTTGCCGTGCGCGAGGGACCAGAGGGCAGATGCGCGGAAGTCGCTTTGACGGGGCATTTCATCCTCTCCCATGAGATCGCCCGCTTTGCGCAGGTCGATACATCGCCGCCGCGAGCCCATTTCGGGCTTGGCAAAGCGCAACCTAATTTCAATTAGGCAACAATGCAAGCATAATTAAGTCAATTGTCCGCACACTGCCTTCGACCGAACCGCCAAGATCAGTGGCAGATCGGCACTTATTTAATATATTGAAATATATTAATATTTTTTGAAAATCCTTGGCGATCTGTCTGCTGATTTCTCGTCATCAGACGTATGAGGATCGCGTGCTCCGACAGTCAGTCATATAATTGAAATTAGGCCAAGCTCAGTCGCGGATCGGAATTCGACCGACGACGGTCAGCCCGAATCCCTCAAGGGCCGCAAGCTTGGGTGTGCTGGAAGTCAGCAAGGTCATGCTGCGCACACCCAGATCGAGGAGAATCTGGGCTCCGATTCCATAGTCGCGGGTTGCATTGGTGTGATGATAGGTCGCGCGCCCCCCTGAGATTCGCTTGGAAATCGAATCGGGGGTCGGATCGCGAACGAAGACAGCCACAGCTTGGCCGGGATGCTCGGCAATAGCTGCGAGCGAGCGGGGTACATAATCGCGATGCGCGGTCGACCAGCCAAGCAGATCGGCCGTAAGATCGATCTGGTGGACGCGGACGAGCGTATCCTTCGCAGAATCTATCTCGCCCTTGACGAGCGCGACATGCTCGCCACCGTCGAGTTCGTTGCGGTAGACGTGGATCGTGAAGTCGCTTCCGTAAAAGCTGTCGAAAGGTGCACTGACGACGCGCCGGACCAGTTTTTCAGACTTGCGCCGATAGGCGATGAGATCAGCGATCGTGCCCACTTTCAGTCCGTGCTCGGCCGCGAAGCTGATCAATTCGGGCAGGCGGGCCATCGTGCCGTCATCGTTCATGACCTCGCAAATGACCCCTGCCGGCGTCAGCCCTGCTATCCGCGAGATATCGACCGCAGCCTCCGTATGGCCGGCCCGGACGAGCACGCCGCCTGCACGCGCGACGAGCGGAAAGACGTGCCCGGGCGATACAATGTCGGCATCCGATTTCGACGGATCGACCGCCACCGCGATCGTATGCGCGCGATCGGCCGCGGAGATTCCGGTCGTCACGCCCTCGCGCGCCTCGATCGAGACCGTAAAGGCCGTCCCATGTCCCGATTCGTTGCGCGGCGTCATCGGGGGTAGCTTGAGTTGCCCCGCGCGCTCGCCGGTCATTGCGAGGCAAATGAGCCCACGCGCGTGCTTCGCCATGAAATTGATTTGGCGCGGCGTTGCGAATTGGGCGGGGATGATGACATCACCTTCATTCTCGCGATCATCCGCATCGACAAGAATATAGGGAAGCCCGTCAATGGCATCCTGGATAATCGATTCAATCGACGAAATTCCGTCGGTGGACATCTCGCTTCTCCCCAAATTGCCACGCAGGGCGCGGCCCGTCGCGTTTCTATTCTGGCTCGCCGGCCAGCAAGCGCTCGGCCATCGCCTTGAGCTGGTTCTTCTGAACCTTGCCCGTTCCGGTTGTGGGTAAGTCACCCGCCTCAATGAACCAGATATCGCGCGGCATCTTGTACCGCGCGACGCGAGCCTCGAGAAACTGCAGCACCTCCCCTGTCTCGATAGCGGCGCCTTCAGCGCGCACGATCCAGGCGCAGCCGCATTCGCCCCACCGCTCGTCGGGCATCCCGATCAGAAAGGCCTGAGAGATGGCTGAGTGCGACGTCAGCAACTGCTCAAGTTCCTTGGGCGACACCAGTTCGCCGCGACTCTTGTAGACTTCCTTTGTGCGCCCGGTCAGGAACAGGTTTCCGTCGGGCCGGAACTGGCCGAGGTCGCCCATCCTGATCCAGCCGCCGGGAAGCATGATTTTCGCGGTTTCCTCCGGGCGGCGGAAATAGCCCAGGCTGTTCATCGGGCCGCGGGTGCACAGCTCGCCCGCGGAACCGGCCGGCAGATCTGCTCCGGTCTCGGGGTCGATCGTCTTGAATTCGGCAATCCGTCCACCCTCGGACGCTATTCCCGCGACGCCGGCCTCGACGATACACCCTTGGGTCGTTGCGACGATATCGATCGGATCGCCGGGCTGCGTGCAGACGATCGTTGCCGTCGTCTCGGTCTGGCCATAGCTCGTGAAGATCTCATTGCAACCGAAGGTCGTCCTGATCTTTTCCCAGACCCAGCTCGGCGTCGGCGCCGCGGCGCTATGAATCGCTGTGAGGCTGGAAAAATCATAGGCGCCGAGCTCGGCTTCCTCGAGGAGCGCGATCGTCATGGTCGGAACGCCCATGAGAAACGTCGCCCGGTGGCGACCGATAGCGGCGAGGATTGCCGGTGGATCGAACTTCAGATGCGGAATGATAGCGCCGCCGACGATGAGTCCCGAGAGAAGGCCGACGACAAGCCCGAACCCATGGTAGAGCGGCAACGAGAAAATGGCGCGTCGTCCATCGTCAAAGGCTTGGTGCAGCGCTCCCGCATAGGCTGCGCGAAGAAGATTGTCATGCGTCTGGACGACGCCCTTCGGCGACCCCGTCGTCCCGGAAGTGAACATGATCACCGCGGGGTCCGACGCGCTCGCCAGCGACGGCTTGTTCGACTGCCGGCCTTCATAATAGGGGGCGTAAAAAGCGTGCGGATCGGCCGGATCGAAAATCAGGCCGCGTCGCAGTCCCGGCGCTGCGGCACACGCGCCCGAGCGCCATCCGGGCAGGTGCCGATCCAGATCGGACACATAATTGCGCGAACCGAACCGCTCCATGGCGATCAGAACCGTACAATCGGATTCGCGCACGACGAATTCGAGCTCTTCCGACCGATAGAGCGTATTCATCGGCACCGCCACCGCGCCCAACCGCCAGATCGCAAAGAGCAGCGGCACGATCATCGGGTGGTTTGGCATGACCAGTCCGACCCGGTCGCCGGGCTTAACGCCCAGTTTTTCGAACGAAGCCGCGATCTGTCGGGAAAAGGCAACGGTTTCGGAATAGGTCAATGTTTCCGCGTCGGTGATCACCAGCGGACGTTCGCTGAAATCCCTGGCGGCCTTCTCCAGATAGGAATCGAGGCTCATCTCAACCCAGCTTGGGTGCCTCTGCGCGATCGCAGCCCGCTTGGCCAGAACCTCCTCTATCATATCGCAACCCTCTCGCTTGCCTAATCACGATTATTGAGCATCGCGCCAGACTTGCGTCAAGATATTTCCTGACAGCATACGGACGGATTTTTTGGCAGGAAAGAATGCTTTTAGATTTTTAATATAAAAAAATCAAACTGTTGAAATCATAAAACCCGCCTCGCGGCCCGAGATAATTGCGGCAAATTCGGGTGACGACGAAAAATCAGCTTGCCAATTTTGCCTAACTTCCATTAGGCTGATTGGACAAGGAGAGACATGATGGATGTTGGACTCGGGCTGGTATTCCAGAATTTGCACGAACGCGTCAGCGATACCGAGGTTTTCCGGAACGAGCTCACGCTCGCCGCGCGCGCGGAAGATATGGGGTTCGACTCGATCTGGACGCCCGAGCATCATTTCACCGGCTATATGATGACGCCGAATGTTCCGCAGTTTCTGTCGTGGGTCGCCGCCAAGACGAGGCGCATCAAGCTGGGTACGACCGTGACCGTCCTCCCCTGGCAGAATCCGATACGCATTGCCGAAAGCTTCCTCCTGCTCGATCAATATTCGGAAGGCCGCTCGATACTCGGAATCGGACGCGGCCTCGGCAAGGAGGAGTTCGACGGGTTCGGCGTGCCAATGGGTGAGGCGCGAAGCCGCTTCCGCGAATATGCCGAAGCGCTGCTCACTGCGCTCGAGACCGGCGTCATGGAATATGACGGCGAGTTTCTGAAGCAGCCGCGTGTCGAACTGCGCCCGCGCCCTTATTCGAGTTTCAACGGCCGCGTCTATGCATCTGCAGTCTCGCCCGAATCGGTGAAGCTGATGGCCAATCTCAACGTCGGCCTGATGATCATCGCGCAAAAGCCCTGGGATCGTGTCGAAGAGGATCTCGCCACCTACCGCAAGCAATTCCTCGAAATGTCGGGTCGCAACGCACCGAAGCCGGTCGTGGTCGCTTTCGTCGCGGTCCACGAGGATCCGGCGCGCGCAAAGGAGATGCGTGACAAATATCTCGTCGAATATGCCCGGTCGACGTCGAGCTTCTACCAGTTCGGAAACAAGGAATTCGCATCGATCGAGGGCTATGAATATTATGCGGCGCTCGCCAATACGGTGGAGAAACACGGCATCGAGAAATTCAACGATTTCCTGGCCGACCTCCAGATCCATGGCACGCCCGACGAAGTCACCGAGAGGCTTCAGTCGATGGTCGAGCGCTTCGATGTCGGCAGCTTCATCATCTACACCTCGTTCGGCGACATGCCGTTCGATGTCGCCCGCGACAATTACGAGCTGTTTGCGCGCAAGGTCCTGCCGCGGCTGAAGGACATTGACGCCAGCGTGACGAGCGAAGCAGAGTTGTCGGCCGGCTGATGCCAGCGCGGTTGCGCTTGCCCGCAACTTGGCCCGGGCAGGATTTCACCAGAGCCGCGGACAGCGGCACGACGTTGACCGGGAGGCGCGGATGAACGAAGCACTGGAAGATCTTCTGTACGAGGTACAGGACGGCTGTGCCTGGATCACGCTCAACCGCCCCGAAAAGCGCAACGCGCTGACCGACGCCATGATGGAGGGCCTGAACCGGCTCCTCTGGCGGGCCGATGAGGATAATCGCGTTCGCTGCATCGTGCTGCGCGCCGCCGGCCCCTCCTTTTCCGCCGGCTATGATCTGCAGCGCTACGACCAGCCCATCGCCGACCAGGTGGAAGAGCGTCGCGGCCGGGCGAAATTCGACGACGACTGCTGGCATCAGGAACGATCGCAGCGCCTGCGCATGGCGCTGTTCGACATGCACAAGCCGGTGATTGCGCAAGTCCATGGACATTGCCTCGCCGGCGGCACCGACCTCGCCTTCCTGTGCGACATGGTGATCTGCTCCGACGAAGCCATTTTCGGCTTTCCGCCTGCCCGCTCGCAAGGCTCGCTCCCGAGCCACATGTGGCTCTACCTCGCCGGTCCGCAATGGGCGAAGCGTCTCCTTCTTACCGGGGATTCGATCCGCGGCGCCGATGCCGCAACGATCGGACTCGTCCTGAAGTCGGTTCCGCGCGACGAACTCGATGCCGAGGTCGCCCGGCTTGCGGCCCGCCTTGCGCTCATCGATGCCGATCTGCTCAGCGCGAACAAGCGGATCGTCAACATCGGCCTCGAACTCATGGGCATGCGCACGCTCCAGCGCATGGCGGCCGAAATGGACGCACGCGGTCACCTGGCCGCGAGCCGGACCGCCTTCAACGAAACCGTTCGCACCGACGGGCTTAAAGAGGCCGTGCGCCGCCGCGACGCCCCGTTCGGCGACTCAATGATCGAACTTTGACCGGAGAGAGAGAATGGAAGCAGGCGAAGGCTGGACCTGTCTTTGGGACGCCAGGGCAATCCTCGGCGAGAGCACGATCTGGGACCATCGCGACGGCTGCATCTATTGGGTCGATATCGATGCACCGAGCGTGAACTGGCTTTCGCTCGCCACCGGCGAGCGTGGAACCTGGATCCCTCCCTATTGGATCAGCGCGATCGCGCTGAGGGAAAAGGGCGGCTTCATCGCGTCGTGCGCCGAAGGATTCGCGCATGTCGACCTCAAAAAGGGCGAGTGTCGGACCATCTGCCAGCCGATCCCCGACCCGGCCGTCGCGCGCCTCAACGACGGTGTGACCGATCGCGCCGGTCGCTACTGGTCGGGGTCATGCGACGTCAGCCAGTGGAACGAAAGCACGACCGCCGAGGACAAGTCGAGCACGCTGGGCGATCTCGACGAGCGCAGTACGGGCGAGCTCTATAGCCTCGACGCTGACGGGACGCTGCGGACCGCCGAACGGAATATCGTGACTGCGAACGGACCGGCCTTCAGCCCCGACGGCAAGACCGCCTATGTGAATGACTCGATGCCGCTCGTGACCTGGGCCTATGATCTTGCCGACGACGGCACGCTGCACAATCGCCGCGACTTTCTCAAATTTGCACCCGAAGACGGCTACCCCGACGGAATGGCCGTCGACATCGATGGCTGCATCTGGATGGCCTTCTATGAAAGCTGGGTACTCCGGCGGTTCGCACCCGACGCCTCGCTGGTCGAAGAGCGCAAGCTGCCTGTCCGTCGCGGCCTCCGTCCGGCCTTCGGTGGCGAGAATCTGGACAGGCTGTTCCTGATCACCGGTTCGGCGGGATATTCGGACGAAATGTGGGCGCGGGAGCCGCTTGCTGGTGGCCTGTTCGAGTTGCACGCCCCCGGAACGCGGGGATTGCCCAACATTCCGTTCCGCGGATGAAATTGCCTGTTTCAAATCGTCATTAGGACAGTATGCAGCCAGGATGAACAATATGGATCCGTCGCGAACGCGCATTCTTGATGCGGCCGCCAAGCAGCTGCGAACGCGCGGGCTCGCCGGCGCCAAGCTTGCCGATATCGCGAAGCTTGCCGGGATGCTTGCGCCAAGTCTCTACCATCATTTCCCGTCGAAGGATCATCTCGTCGAAGAAGTGATGATGGAAGGGATTTACCGGAATACCCGTTATATTGTCTCCAAGGTGGAAGTGCTTGGCAACGGGGTCAGTCCGCTCGACCGGCTTCGCGCGGCCATCAAGTCGCATATCGACTATCTTCTGACGGGCGACGATTATTCCTCCGCGGTCGCGCGCGTATTCGACGATCTGCCTGACGACATGCGCCGCCGGGTACTCGCCGCCTATTCCAGCTTCGACAATTACTGGCGGGATCTCATCGTCGAAGTCCAGCGGGACGGCGCCGCGAATGGCGAACTCGACGCGACCGTGGTCGGCAAGTTCCTGATCGCCATGCTCAATTCCTGCTCTTCCTGGTATCGCCCCGGCAAGCTGACGCCGGCGCAGATCGCCGACCAAGCCGCCGAGTTGGTAATCTACGGTTTCGCTCTACGCCCATAAAAGATCGCCGGCCCCGAATGGGCCGGCGACAGGGAGTGCCCAGTGGGGAAATTCAGGCGACCAGCTCCGCGGTCGCCCGGTTCGGGAGACTGATCCGCGGCGCAACTTCGCGCGCGGCCAGTTCGAGCGAGTGGAACCACGGCGAGGGATCGTCATAATAGTCGTGGCTTTCGATCTGCAGCGTGCCCCAGCCGCCGCACTTCTCGAACAGCTCGTTGATCTTCTCGACCACCGTGTCAGGCGAGCCGACGATGAAGACCTTGTCGACGAGGAACTCCAGATCGGCCTTGTCGGGATCGATGCCGGCATCCTTGGCGAACCCGTCCATCATCCCGAAGCGCCGCCAGATCGGGATGAGGTAGCGGTTGAAGCAATAGCCGATCGGCCCTTCGAGCACTTCGCGCTTGGCCTCCGCATCGGTATCGCCGACGAAGATCGTGTGCGAGACCGCGTGCCGCTGCCGGTCGGGCGTGAAGCCCGCCTTGATGTTCGCTTCCGAATAGATTTCCCAATGGCGCTTGAGCGCGTCGAGGCCCGAAAAGATCGAGACCGGCTTGAAATTGCGTTCGCCGGCAAGGCGCATCGACGGGGAATTCTTGCTGAAGCCGGTCACCGCAATCTCGGGGAAACCGCCCCAGGGTGAAAAGTCGGCGAGCTTGTGCTGCTCGTCCTCTTCGGTGACCGCTTCCTCTTCTTCGGGGAAACCGGCGTTCCAATATTTGCCTTCGTGGAAGAAAGGTTCGCGGCTCCAGATCTTCTCCATGATGTAAAGGCTTTCGCGAACCATGTCGTTCAGCCGTTCGGTGTCCTGCGCTTCGCCGCGGATGCCGTGCATATAGGATGCGGCCGGATAGGCGCCGGCACCGATGCCGAGAAAATAGCGCCCCTCGAGGATCTGCGAGAGCCAGCCGATGGTCATCGCGAGCTTGGTCGGATGCTGGTGCGGCAGGAGGTGCGCCATCGGCGCGAATTTGATGTTGTTCGTGTGCAGCGCCGCGGCGGCCATGATCAGTTCGGGATTGGGGATATTCTCCCAGATCTGCGAAGCGTGCTCCGAGATCATCATCGACGTGAAGCCGGCCTTGTCGGCGGCGATCGAGCTCTGGACGCCCCATTCGAACGTCTGCTTCGCGGTGCGGCCCGGACGCATATAGGGGTGAAAAATCAAACCTGTTTCCATTGCCATGGCTGCTCTCTCCTCAATCCGGATTTCCATCCGTGCCAAGCACGTCGCGTTCAACCGCGACGCTGTGATTTAAGTCATGCGCCACGCGATTGATTAAGTCAATGACTTAATCATTTGACCGGATTCGCCAAGCCGAACCACCTACCATTATCGCGCGCCAGCGGGGCGAATTGTTTAAAAACGGCGAATTCTCAGCCGACATCGCGATATACCTTGCACAGATCGCGCCTGAACAGCATGGTTGCAACCCAATTTTGATGCGCCGACCGACTTCAAGGCGATGGCGCCAAGGCGAATCGAGATGCTGCAGGGACCGAATGAATAAGACAGTCGTACAGGGGCATTCAATGGAAACGGAAGAAGGACCCATCATCGAACCAGGCAGCATCAAAGAGCGAATGGTATTGATCGGCGAGGTTCTTTTCGCCGAAAACGGCATAAATGGCGCCTCGATGCGCGAAATCGCCTCGAAGGCCGGCCAGCGCAATCATTATGCGGTTCAGTATCACTTCGGATCGCGCGAGGGCCTGGTTCGCGCTATATTCGACTATCGGATGAAGCAGATGGAACCGCGCCGCGAAGAGATGCTGCGCGAGGCTGAAAGGCAGGGCCTGCTTCTCGACGCGCGCGCACTCCTCGACATCATCATGCTGCCGCAGCTCGACCTTGAGGATATCGACGGCAATCATTCCTATGCGAGCTTCCTCAGCCAATATCTGCTGAGAAGCCGATCGACTGAATTCGGGGATTTCGGAAGCCAATCCCCACCCCACCTCCAGCGCACACTCGACCTGCTTCGCGAACGCCTTTTCTATTTGCCGACAGCCGTTGCGCAGCGCCGGCTGGTCAATGGCTGCCTCATGTTTCTCAACATGCTCGTCAGCCACAGGGGCAACGGGACAGCAGACGAGCAGGAGGAGAGTTTCGAACACGCCGTCGAGGACACGATGGAAATGCTCGTGACCGGCATCTGCATGCCGCTGCGCACGGCACGCCATCTGCGCTGATCGAATCGAACTCGCCATCCGACTAATTCTAATTAGGCAAATGGACAAACCCCATTCCCCGAAAGTTGCCGACCAAGTGTAGTATTTTGCAGTCAATGCCTTAAAAAAGCTACATAACTTTGTTAAATTCGGCGACGGCCGATACGTCCAATTCCCCCTCGACCCTCATCCGAAATCATGCTAATCAATATTAGGTTGGCGTGATAGAAGCGGAAAACCGCGCGATCGCCCGAGATGAATTTGACATGGGAGAACGGGATGCGTGGACGAGCGGCGGTGATGGTCGAAAAGAACCGGCTCGAGACGTGGGATGTCGCTATTACCGATCCCGAACCCGGCGGCGCGCTTGTGCGGGTCGTGCTCGGCGGGGTCTGCGGGAGCGACGTCCATATTCTTTCGGGGGAAGCCGGCGATATGCCCTTCCCCATCATTCTCGGACATGAAGGCGTCGGCAGGATCGAACGACTGGGGGACGGCATCTCTACCGATTATGCCGGAACGCCCGTCGTCGCGGGCGATCTCGTCTACTGGTCTCCGATCGCGCTTTGCCGGCGCTGCTATTCCTGCACCGTGCTCGAAGAGACGCCATGCGAGAATACGCAATTCTTCGAAGATGCCTCCAAACCCAATTGGGGAAGCTACGCCGATTTTGCCTGGCTGCCGAACGGCATGCCTTTCTACCGGCTTCCCGATCATGCGCAGCCCGAAGCCGTGGCCGCGCTCGGATGCGCGCTGCCTACGGTCCTGCGCGGGTTCGATCGCTGTGGTCCGGTCAAGGTTGGCGATTCGGTCGTCGTACAGGGCGCCGGCCCGGTCGGCCTTTCGGCTGTACTCGTGGCTGCGCAAGCGGGCGCGCGCGACGTCATCGTCATTGACGGCTCGCCTGTCCGCCTCGAAGCGGCTCGCAAGCTCGGCGCGACGGCGGTCGTATCGCTCGCCGATGCGCCTGAAGAACGGCGGCGGCAAATTTATGACCGCACGGGCAAGGCCGGCCCGGATATCGTTGTCGAAGCGGCCGGAGCGCTGCCGGCATTTCCGGAAGGCGTCGATCTCAGCGGCATCCATTCGCGCTACATCATTCTCGGATTGTGGGGGGCAATCGGCACGCAGCCGATTTCACCGCGCGACCTGACGCTCAAGAATCTGACGATCGCCGGTGCCTCCTTCCCCAAGCCCAAACATTATTATCATGCGATGCAGTTTGCGGCGCGCCTTCAGGATCGCGTGCCGCTCGCCGAACTGGTCACGCATCGCTTCTCGATCGCCGATGCGCAGCAAGCACTCGATGCTACGCAGAGCGGAACCGCCGTGAAGGCGATCATCGATCCCCTGTTGAACTGAGAGGATTTGAAATGGCGACCGCCTCAACGATCAAGGATGCGGGGGCACCCCTGCCCGATCATGTTCCCGCCGACCTCGTCCATGATGTCGACATGTATGCCCTCGATGGAATCGAGGGAGGGTTTCACGAAGCGTGGAAGGCGATCCAGACGCCGGACACGCCCGCGCTGGTCTGGACGCCGCGAACCGGAGGCCACTGGATTGCCACGCGCGGATCGGTGATCCGGGAAATCTATTCCAGCCCCGATCGCTTCTCCAGCGAAATCATCTTCCTGCCTCGCGAGGCGGGCGAGAAATATGCCATGGTTCCTACGCGTATGGACCCGCCGGAGCATGGCGCCTATCGCAAGGTTCTCGACAAGGGTCTCAATCTTGCCCAGATTCGCAAGGTCGAGGACCATGTGCGTGCGGTGGCGATCGAATTGATCGAGGGTTTCGCAGCGCGGGGCGAATGCCTCTTCGAACGCGACTATGCCCGCATTTTTCCGGTGAAGGTCTTCATGGCCATGTGCGACCTTCCGATGGAAGATGCGCCGAAGCTCGCCGAGCTCGCCGAGCAGATGACGCGGCCAGCAGGGAACACGCCAACCGAAATGGGCGCCTCGCTCGACGCCGCCAACCAGGGGTTCTTCGCCTATGTCGAGCCCATCATTGCGGCGAGGACGGGGAAGGAAGGCGACGACCTGATCACCGTCATGGTGAACAGCCAGATCGATGGTCGCCCGATGGATCATGACAAGGTTCTGGGTCTGATTTCCCTCCTGCTTCTCGGCGGGCTCGACACGGTCGTCAATTTCCTCTGCTTCATGATGATCTATCTCGCCCGGCACCCCGAGAAGGTCGCGGAACTGCGTTCCGATCCGCTAAAACTGATGCGCAGCGCAGAGGAAATGTTCCGGCGCTTCCCCGTCGTCTCCGATGCCCGCATGGTGGCGCACGACATGACCTATCAGGGCACCGAGCTGAAGCAGGGTGACCTCATCCTCCTTCCGACCGCGCTCCACGGGCTCGAGGAAGCGAGCAACCCCGACCCTTGGGACCTCGATCCGGCGCGCAAGGGCATCGAGCATTCGACCTTCGGCGCCGGACCGCACCGTTGCGCCGGCATGCATCTTGCGCGCATGGAAGTGATCGTGACCCTGCAGGAATGGCTGAAGCGCATTCCGGAGTTCGGACTGAAGCCGGGCAGCCAGCCGACGTACCGGGCCGGCATCATCGCCGCCGTCGACAATGTTCCGCTCGTCTGGGGCAGCGACGCGCAGCTGCTCTTCGCTTCGAAGACGCGCTGAGCACCGGCGGCAGGCGGTGGGTGGCGATAAACGATGAGCGATGTCCGCTTTTCGAAGACCGGGCATATCGCCCATGTCCATCTCGATCGGCCGGGAGCGCTGAACGCGATCACGGTGGCAATGGACAGGGCGCTGCTCTCGATGTGGCAGGAGGTCAATGACGATCCCGACATCTTCGTGGTGACCCTGACTTCCGAAGGCGACCGGGCCTTCTGTGCGGGAGCCGACATCAAGGAAAGCGAACGGGACGCATCGGATATCGCCGTGGGCGGCGGGATAACCGGGATCGGCGGCCCTTTGGTAGAGGTTCGCAAGCCGATTGTCGCAGGCGTGCAGGGACTGGCGCTCGGGGCCGGTTTCGAACTTGCGATGTGCGCCGACATCATCGTGGCGAGTACGGACGCCGAGTTCGGACTTCCCGAGGTGACGGCCGGGCTTATCGGCGGCTGCGGCGTGGTTCACCGCGCGATGCGCCAGCTCCCCTACCGGGTCGCATTGGGAATGATCCTCACCGGCGACCGCCTCTCCGCAAGCTCGGCCTTGCAATATGGTCTCGCCAATGAGGTCGTCGACCGCAGCGCTCTCGGAGAAAGCGTCGAGCGCTCGTGCGCAAGGCTGCTCGCGGCCTCGCCGCTCGCCATTCAGGCCCTGAAGGAGGCCGCGACGTCGGCGCTCGCGCGACCTCTTCCGGAAGCACTCTCCGGTACCTTCGCCGGTATCGAAGATTCTCATGGAACTGCCGACAGCATCGAGAGCCGCGCTGCGCTTGCCGAGCGGCGCACTCCCGTCTGGAAAGGATGTTGAATGAGCGTGAATATCGACAGCGCCGAGTTCCGGCGGATTCTAGGCCATTATCCGACAGGGGTTTGCGCGGTAACGGCGAATGTCGATGGCGCGCCCGTAGGGATGGTCGTCGGTTCCTTTACATCCGTATCGCTCGACCCGCCGCTGGTGGCGTTCTTCCCCGACCGCAAATCGACGACATGGCCCAAGATCGAAGCAGCAGGCCGCTTTTGCGTCAACGTGCTCGCGCATCATCAGCGCGATGTCTGCCGCGCCCTGTCGTCGAAAGCCGAGAACAAGTTCGAAGGCGTCCGGCACCGCCTTTCCGGTCATGGCCAGCCGATCATCGAAGATATTGTCGCCTGGATCGATTGCGACCTGGACGCGGTTCACGAAGCCGGCGACCATTATATCGTCATCGGACGCGTGCTCTCGCTCGATGTCGCGCATTCACACGACCCGCTCCTGTTTCTCAAGGGCGGATACGGACAGTTCGCCGCCATCGCGGAGAGCGATCCCGGGCGCTGAATCAGCCGCTGGACCCAGGCCCGGCAACTTTACCAAAAACGACCACGACAGGGAAATTTATGGCGATTCTGCAAGTCGAGGGCCGCGATGGCGCCCTTCACGAGATTGAAGGCACCGACCAGCACTCGATCATGGAGATCCTGCGCGAAGGCGGGTTCGACGATCTCCTCGCGCTGTGCGGAGGATGCTGCTCCTGCGCGACCTGCCACGTTTTCGTGGAGGATGAGCGCGCAGTGGATTTCCCGGCGATGAGCGATGACGAAGACGATCTCCTCGACAGTTCGGCGCATCGCCGCGCAAGCTCGCGCCTCTCGTGCCAGCTTATCTGGAGCGACGCGTTCGATGGCCTCAAGATCACTCTCGCACCGGAAGACTAAACTCCCGAGTATCTGGCCGTCCGGCAGGTGGATGCCGCGTCACGGTCGAGACGGTCAGTTCACCACTGGCCGGTGGCGGTCTGTCCGCTCTTGATTACCGCTTCTCGAAAGCAGACATCGTGTGGGTGCGTTGACGGCTCATTTGTGTCGGCAAGCGGTGCCAAATTTGCTCATGGTTGACGATATGGCTCATAGACTGCTCACTGACCGGCAATGTGTGTCAGGCTTCTCCATGAGCGTTCTGACAAGAGATGCTGATGCTGGTTTCGGTGTCGCTGATATTCGGACCTGTGCACCTCCTCAGGCGCGGCGTTCACAGCGGGGTCAGCGGGCCAGTCGGTTTTCCGCGACACGGGCCCGCAATCTTCAGAATATGAGAGTCCCCGGCAATCGGAGGGGGGTCTGTGCTCTCAAGCCAGCATCGACTGCTGGGCGAAGATACCCGCCATCGCGCCTTGCCATGATGCAGTAGTGACCGAGGGCAGGACGGGGTTGGTGAGGTCGCCCGCAGCATAGATGCCGGGCATGCTGGTTTCGCGGCGTTCGTCGACCTTGAGGACGATGCCGAGGGGCGTATCGACCGTGGCGAGACCCAGCGATTCATGCAGGCTCGCGGACGGCTTGTTGCGCGGATGCGCGAACAGGATGTCGACCGAAACCCTGGAGCCGGTGTCGAGGCTGGCGATGGTGTTATGGTTCCCGTGGCGGGCGATTTCGGCGATCCGGCCATCGACGACAGCTATGCCGCGGCGCGCCAGATCGGCCCTGATATCGGGAGCAATTTCGTGACCATCCGCCAAGACCGTCAGCCTGTCGGTCCAGTCGTTAAACAGCCTGACGTGATTGTGCGATTGGGGGCCCGACCAGACGAGGCCCCAATGCTGGCCGGCGACTTCAAAGCCGTCGCAATAGGGACAAGGCACGATGGAGGTGCCCCAGCCTTCGGCAAAGCCAGGGACATCAGGCATCTGGTCGGCGACGCCATAGCTCAGGATCAGGCGGCGCGCCGCGAGGCTTTCGCCATCGCCAGTGAGGACGGAGAAATCGTCGATAGCGCCCGAGATGCCGTCGGCCCGGGCATTGACGAGCCTGATCGCGGGATAGCGCGCCAGCTGCTGGCGCGCCTCGGCCAGGATATCCAGCGGCGGCTTGTGATCGTGGCCGAGCATCCCGTGCGAGTGACCAGCGAAGCGATTGCGCGGCAGCCCGGTATCGAGAACGGTCACCTTGCGGCGAGCGCGGCCGAGCTGAAGCGCGGCGGCGAGGCCGGCAAAGCTGCCGCCGATGATGATGACGTCATCCATGGTGATGGATTCCCAGTTGTGAATGGAGGGGTTGGGTTGTCGGCACGAAATACCGATCAGCGACAGACGCTCGGGGCGGGCGGCGAGCGGGGCTTCGGCATCGCCGAGAATGTCGCCCATGCGGCAGTGAAGCTGGAAGCCGCACCAGCCTCGTCAGCTCAGCCGGGCGCAATTGACGCATCCCATCCGCCGCCGAGAGCCCGGAAGGAGGCGATGGCCGCGCGGGCGGCAGCCGCTTTCGACTGAATTTCGGCATCGCGGGTCGCGAGAAGGCGCTGATCGGCATCGAGCACGTCGAGCAGGCTGGAGACCCCGCCCCTGTAGGCTGCGAAGGAGGAGGAGCGGGCCTTGGCGAGTGAGGAGACGCCTTGGCCGAGAATCTGCGCACGGGCCTGCTGCTTGACGAGCGCCGAGAAGGCGTTCTCCACATCCTCCGAGGCTCTGAGGACCGTCAGGCGATAGGCAGCCAGCGCCTCGGCGTTGCGGCCGCGCGCGGCGGCAATCTCGGCGTCGATACGGCCGAAGTCGAAAAGCCGCCACCGCAGCCCCAGAACACCGCTGGCTTGCGTGGCATTGCCGCCGAACAATCCGCCGGCGCTCATGGTTGCCGTGCCGAGCAGTCCGCTGAGCGAGAATTTCGGATAATATTCGGAGACCGCCACGCCGATGCGCGCATTCGACGCGGCAAGCGCGCGCTCGGCCGCGATGATGTCCGGGCGCCGGCGAACCAAGGCGGCCGGGCCGCCCGCGCTCGAAACCGCTGGAACGGCGGGGATCGGCGCGACCACGGCAAGTTCGGGCCGGGTCGTGCCCGGCTGCAGGCCGAGCAGGACGTCCAGCGCGTTCATCGCGGCGTCGCGATTCTGCTCGAGCTCGGGAACGCCGGCCTTGACCTCAGCCAAGGCTCCCTCGGCCTGACGCAGCTGCAATTCGGCCGCCAAGCCTTTGCGATACTGAAGCGCGATCAGGTCGACCAACTGCTGCTGGACCTGCACCTGGTTGCGGGCGACGTCGAGCCGCGCCTGGAGGCTGCGGATCGCGACATAGGTATCGGCGGTCTGCGCCGCGACGGCCAGCCTCGCTGCGGCGGCCCCAGCCGCGGATGCCTGCCAGTCGGCGCGCGCGGCGTCGCGGGCGGCGTCCTTGCCTCCGAAGAGGTCGAGCTCCCAGCTCGCGCCGAGACTCAGGTCATAGTTCTGCGCCTCGCGGTCAAAGCCCGGCAAGGCGCTGGCGATGCGGCCCTGCGGTGTCTCGAGCGACTGATAATTCTCGCTCGCCTGGCCGCTGACCTGTCCGGAAGGAAGAAGATCGGCTCGGGCGTGGCGCAGCGCGGCGCGCGCCTGTACGACGCGCGCACCAGCCTGCTGCAGGTCCAGATTCTGCGCCAGCGCGCGCTCGACCAGGCTTGCCAGCAACGGATCGTCGAATGATCGCCACCAGTTCACCAGGTCGACCTCCGCCGCTTGGCCTGCGACGCCTTCAACGGCGGGGCCGCCCATGAACGCCGGTGGCGCCGCGACCTCCGGTGCCACGTAGGACGGACCGACAGCACAGCCGCCGAGCAGCGCGACCGTCGCGGCGGCGGTCAGGATCGAGTGAGAAAAGTGCATGCGCGGGTCCGACATCGGTTCATGAACCATTTCATGAATATATGACTGATGACATAAATGGTCACAGTTTGTCAATCCGGTCATTTGACGCTATGAAGCCCGGCATGAAGACACAGAGCAAAAGCATCGCCGCAACCCGCGGACCCGCGGAACATTCGGTGCGGGACCAGATCGTCAAGGCCGCGCGCGAATGCTTCGCGCATTACGGCTATGACAAGACGACGGTGTCGGATCTCGCGCGCGAGATCGGCTTCTCCAAAGCCTATATCTACCGATTCTTCGAATCGAAGCAGGCGATCGGCGCGGCGATCTGCGGCGAGTGTGTAGACGGACTGTTCGACCAGGCCCGCGAAGCGGTGGACCAGGGGGAGGATGCGACCGACAAGCTGCGCAGATTTGCGAGAACCGTGACCACCGCGACCGTCGAACTGCTCTTCACCGATCGCAAGCTTTATGAGATCGCGGTCCATGCGTCGTCCGAAAACTGGGAGGTCGTGCGGGTCTATACCGAACGCCTGCAGGGCCTGCTCGAAGAAATTCTGAAGGAAGGCCGCGAGAGCGGCGAGTTCGAACGCAAGACGCCGCTCGACGAAACCCGCCGATCGATCTTCTATGCGTTCAAACCTTTCTTCGATCCCGTTTTCCTCGAGCGCAGCCTCGACCTCCTGCCCGATGCGCAGACCGAGGTGACCGGATTGGTGCTGCGAAGTCTCGCACCCTGAGGCCGAGCTCCTGCATGTGACCAGTTGACATATTGGTCACTTGATGACATCTGGTTCCCCTGAACAGGAGGAACCTGCGTGTCGATATCGTCTTGCGCCCGAACGATCGGGATTCTTGGATTGGCTGCCGGCGCGCTGGCCGGATGCGGGAAATCGGATGCCGATCCGCGCACCATGCC
>CBJKNR010000020.1:0-19928 GCA_966417555.1 uncultured Sphingopyxis sp. | reverse complement strand
ATGCCGGCCGCGGCGACAACCTGTACATCACCTCCATCGTCGCCTTGCACGCGACGATCTCGTCGTCATATTTGCCCGCGGCCTGTGCGGCGGCGGTGCGCTGCTGCGACTGGAGCGAATATTCGTCCTGCGCCTCGCGGCTGATGTTATAGCGCTTCGCGACGACCTCGGCGGTGCCGATCATCGGCATATAGGTGTCCTTGTGCATCGCGATCAGCTCGGCGTCGGTCTCGATGAACACCTTGCCGCTGCCGCTGACCTTCGAGATCGACTCGATGCCGCCGGCGACGGCGATGTCCTGGCGGTCGACGATGATCTGCTTCGCGGCGGTCGCGATCGTCATCAGGCCCGACGAGCACTGGCGGTCGATCGACATGCCGGGGACGGTGACGGGCAGGCCGGCGCGCAGCGCGACGAGACGGCCGATGTTCATCGTCTGCGAACCCTGCTGCATCGCGGCGCCGAACAGCACATCGTCGATCTCGCCGCCTTCGAGGCCGGCGCGCTCGACCGCGGCCTTGACCGAGAAGGCGCCGAGCGTCGGGGCGAGGGTGTTGTTGAACGAGCCGCGCGCCGCCTTGGTCAGCGGGGTGCGGGCGGTGGAAACGATGACGGCGTCACGCATGATAGGGGTCCTTCTTTCTGGTTCCGGTTATCTTAACGGGGGAGGTCAGCCGGCAATATTATGCTTCAGACGAAGAACTGGCTGATCCATTCGGCGATCAGCGCGGGCTTTTCCTCGCCCTCGATCTCGATCGTCACTTCGTTGGTCTGCTGCCACTGGCCGGGGCGCTTTTCGTCGAGTTCGAGCAGCTTCACATGGCTGCGCACGCGCTTGCCCGAACGAACGGGGGCGAGGAAGCGGACCTTGTTGCCGCCATAGTTGACGCCCATCTTCACGCCCGCGATCCTCGGACCGTCGGTCTTCTGGCCGAGCATCGGGATCAGCGACAGCGTCAGAAAGCCGTGCGCGATCGTGCCGCCGAAGGGCGTGAGCTTTGCCTTTTCCTCGTCGATATGGATGAACTGGTGATCGCCCGTCGCGTCGGCGAACTTGTTGATCATCTCCTGATCGACGAGCACCCATTCGGACGTACCGATAGTCTGCCCGACCCTGGTCTGCAGTTCCTGCGGTGTGATGCTGGCCATATTCATCCCCTCGAATTGCTGTTTCGGGGCGCGTTCTAGGCCGCTCTTGCCGCGTTGCACAAGAGCCAAGCCCCGCGCCCCCGGCGCCGTAGCGTCAGCCGGGCTTCGCCGCCTTTGCCGCTGCCCCCCTGGGCTTTGGAGACTCGGCGAACGGCATGATCATCGTCCCGTCGGGCGCCGCGGTAAAGGTCGTCTGCGTCGGATAGGCGAATTCATAGCCTCCCCTGGCCATCGCCTCGAAGACGCGGATGGCGATGTCGGTGCGGGCCGCCGCGACGACATCATAATCGTCGCTGAAAACGTCGAAGATCAGCTCGAAATCGAGGCTCGACGGGCCGAAGGTCAGGAAGCTCGACCGGATGAATTCATGTCCGCCCGCGACCACCTGTTCCTCGAGCAGCGCGGGGAGATCGCGGAGCATCGCGGGCGTCGTCTGATAGATCACGCCGATCCTGAAGGTGATCCGGCGCCGATGGAGATGCGCGAAATTGGTGATCTCCTTGCTCAGCAAATTGGTGTTCGAGATGACGAGCAACTCGCCGTTCAATGAGCGGAGGCGCGTGCTCTTGAGCCCGATGCGCTCGACCGTTGCCGTGCTCGTGTCATATTTGATCGTCTCGCCGACACGGAAAGGCCGGTCGAAGATGATCGAGAGCGAGGCGAAGAGGTCGGAGAAGATGCCCTGCGCGGCGAGGCCGATCGCGATGCCGCCGATGCCGAGACCCGCGATAAGGCCGGTGACGTTGACGCCCATATTGTCGAGGATGACGATGATCGCGATCGCGAAGAGCGCGACGCTGATCAGCAGGCGGATGATGCTCATCGCGTTGCTGAGCGTTTCGTTATTGCCCTCCGCGGCGCGGCGCTGGATCAGTCCGAGTACGATCTCGCGCGCCCAGATCGCGACCTGCAGCACCACCGCCACCGTGAAGACGAACTGGATGAACTGCATGATCACCGCGGGCGGCTGCGCATAGCCCGCGACCATGCGAATCGCGATGATCGCGAGCACGGTCGATTTCGTCTTGTGGATCACGCGACCGGCGATCTGGGTCAGCGTCAACTCGCCTTCGGCCGACTGCGCATGTTTGAGCGCAAAGCCACGCGCCATCGACAGGACGAAATAGATGAGCAGGCCCGCGCCGACTGCGATGCCGATCTGCAGCCAATGGCTGTTCACCCACGCGACGCTCATGTCCCAATAGCGCTGCAAATCGTCGAGCGGATTGGTCGCCGCAGCCTTTGCGGGCACCGTCTTCTTGGCTGCGGCGGTCGCGGCGGCAAGTATGGAGAAATTCACGTCAGGTCCTCTTGGATCGGATCAGGCGGATTGAAGCAGCACCGCGGCGGCGGGCGCCTGCTCCAGATAGGTCAAAAATCCGCGTTCGTAACGCGAAAGATAGCGGGTGGCGCGGGGCAGCGTGCCCACCGCCGCCGCGAAGTCTGCGCGCTCCTGCGCCGCGGCGAGCATTGCCGGATGGACATAGGCCTTGCGCGCGATCGCGGGCGTATTGCCGAGGCGGTCCGCCACATGATCGAGCATTGCCTTCAGCGTCGGCGGGTCGGGCGCGTCGTACAGGAAGGCGAAGGCCTCGACGCTCGCCGACCAGGTGCGGAAATGCTTCGCGCTGAACTCCTCGCCCATCGCTTCGCGGATATAGGCGTTCACATCGTCCGACGCGACGGCGCAAAGCCCGCCTCCATCCTCATACTGGAAGAGCTTCTGCCCGGGCAGGTCCTGCAGCCGCCTGACCAGCGTCGTCAGGCTCCGGTCGCTGATCGTGACCTCGCGCTTCGCGCCGCCCTTGGCGACATAATTGAGGCGCAGCGTCTTGCCCGACGCCTTCGCGTGGCGCTGGCGCAGCGTCGTGGCGCCGAAGCTCTTGTTCGCCGCGACATATTGCTCGTTCCCGATGCGCAGTGCGGCGAGGTCTAGCAGGCGCACGACGGCTGCCACGACGCGCTCCGAGCACAGGCTCCGGCGCGCGAGATCGTCGGCGAGCCGCGCGCGAAGCAACGGGAGCGCGTGGCCGAAAGCGGCGCAGCGGTCATATTTGTCGGCGTCGCGCGCCATCCGGAAATCGGGATGATAGCGATATTGCTTGCGCCCGCGTGCGTCATATCCGGTCGCGAGGATGTGGCCGTTTGCCGCGGGGCAGAACCACGCATCCTCGTAAGCGGGCGGCAGCGCGATCGCGCTGAGACGGTCGATTTCCTCGCGGTCGCGGATGATCCTGCCCTTGGGATCGCGGTAGCGCCAACCCGCGCCCGAGCGCTCGCGGCTGATGCCGGGCAGGCTGTCGTCGACATGGACAAGGCGCGGGGCAGGCATGGAGCAATAGCGCCTTGCCGCTATCGATGGTTCCCCGCCGCGCGGGGCATCAGATGGTCAGGTCTCGCTGCGTCCGGCGGTGAAAAGGGTGCGCTGCGCCGCGAGCAGGCGGTCGCCGGCGCGCTGGGCAATACGCCGGGCCGGCACCTCCAGAGCGACGTGCAAAAAATGCGATGCGGCGAGCGTCAGCAGGACGAAGCCCAGAATCTTCGCCGGATGAACTATCGCCGGATCGTCGACGAAGAAGAGCTTGAAGAGAATCCACAGAAAGAAGTGCGAGAGGTACACGGCGTAGCTGATGTCGCCCAGCCATTGCGCGATCCGGCCCGAGAGCAGCGGCCGCGGCGCGGTCGAGGCCTGCAGCGCGAGAATGACGACGGCGGTCATGATCAGCGGCACCGCCGCGGGCTGCGACCCGGCCGCGCCGAACAGCAGCGCTGCGACGCCGGCAAGACCGAGCGCGGTACCATGGATGATCGCCGTGCCGCGCGGGCTTTCGCGCTGCGCCGTCCACCATTGGCAAAGAAGGATGCCGATGCCGAATTCGACAAGGCAGCGCAGCAGCCCGGTCGCCGGAATATCGTCGCCGATGCTGGCATGGCCGGTCGCCGCGAACCACCATCCAAGACCCGCGGCCATCGCGATGACCAGCAGCGGAAAGCTCCACGCGCCGCTCGGCAGGCGTGTCAGCCAGCCGCCAACCCCCGCGAGCAGCAGATAGGCTGCCCATTCGGTGGAGATCGACCAGGCGGGATCGTTCCACGCCAGCCGATCGCCAAACCCCCAATTCTGGACGAGCAGATAATGGGCCGGCAGTTCGGCAAGGCCATAATGGTCGCCCGGATCGCGCCCGCTGACGATCAGCGCGGCGGCAAACAGGACCATTGCCGACAGGATGGCGATGTGCAGCGGGAAGATGCGGGCAAAGCGGCGGACGATGAAATGCGGCGCGGCGCGCACTCCCCGATCGCGGAATTCGCCGCCATAGGTCCACCAGAGAACGAAGCCCGACAGCACGAAGAACAGGTCGACCGCGAGATAGCCCTGTGCGAGCACCGAAATCGCCCGGTCGGGCAGGAAACCGGTCATCCCGCCGCGGATATGGTAGAACAGCACCATCAGCGCCGCGAAACCGCGCAGGCCCGTGAGTGTCGGCAGCATCCGCCCGGGGGCAACGGCCGTGTTCATGCGGCGACCGTCCGGTGTGTGGTCAGCGGACGCCATCCCGCTTCCTTCTCACGGCGGCGGCAATAGGTCGTGAGGCCAATCTCGAGCGCCAGCATCATATAGATGAAGGGCTGGAAGGCGATCGCGACGAACAGTGATCCGATCAGATAGACGACATGTCCGTGCTGCAGCGCGGTCGCCAGCGGCGCGATCCATTGCTCCTCGCCGCGCCGCGTTTTCAGATAGCGCCGCCGGATGCGTTCCATCTGCACGAGCCCGGTCAGATGCAGGAGCAACCACAGGGCCAGCCCCGGATAGCCCTGTTCGCCCAGCATCTCGAAATAGGCCGAGTGATAGGCGCGCGATTCCTCCTCATAGACGCTCGCGACCTCACCCGGGCTGCTCGCCTCCTTTTCGACACGGACGCGGTTCTGGAGAAAGGCGTTGAAGCCGCCGCCGAACGGATGGTCTTTCGCATATTCCCATGTCCACGCCCAGACCGCGACGCGTGTCGAGGCCGACTGGTCGGACTTGTAGCCGCGGATCGTTTCCATCCGCTCGGTATAGCTTTGCGGAAGGAAGGGAATGGCGGCGGCTGCCAGCAGCCCGGCACCGACCATATAGAGGATGCGGTGCTTTACTGCGCGCAGCGACAGAATCGCGAGCACGACGAGGCAGATGAGCCCCGTGCGCGCCTGCGTCCCGACGGGCAGAAGTGCGCAGGCGAAGACCAGCGCGAAGCAGAAGAGCGAGACCATCCAGTCGGGCGGAAAGATCGTCCCGTGGCGGCGGTACCAGAGGATCAACGGGATGATCGAAATGGCGACGCACGACATGGTGCTGCCTTCGTACAGCCCGTAATTTTCGCTCAACAGGAGTTGAAGCGCGCCATAACCGCCGCCGCCCGCGGCGGTCTTGATGCCCCCCGCGATCGCGATCGCCGCCGCCGAGAGCAGCAGCATCAGCGCCAGCGCCTCGATTCGCAGCTTCGTCCGCAGCGTCAGCGGCAGGAAGATGGCCCAGATCAGCGCTTTCCACACCCAGCTCCACTTGTCCGCCGCCTCGACCGGGAAATCGGCGTAGATGGTCGTCATCCAGCAATAGACGAGCAGCATGACGAGCAGGGTCTGCCGCCCCGACCAGCGCGTGTCTTTCTTGTCGTCGGCTACGAGCCAGCCGGCGATCGCGAGTCCGAAGACGATCAGCGAGATCGGGATCGAATTGATGAGGAAATAGCTGAGCCGCTGCGGGGCAACGACGTCGATATAACAAAAGCACAGCACGAACAGGAACGGCTTGCGGAAGCCGATCCCGATGAAGGCAAAGAGAAAGGCGACGAAGGCGATGTCACGCATCGATGCGGCCACTCTCTTCGGCGGGCTCCGCGTCGCGGCGCTGCTGCCACAGCATGCGCGGGCTCACCTCGCGATCGAGATCGTCGCGATGGAGCAGGCGCCAGAGCGCAATCGCCATCAGCACGTGCGTCAGGCCAATGGAGAAATTGTCGACCATATAAGGTGTTGCCTAGGCTATTGGGGTTGACGCCGCGTTAAGCCTTGTCTGTCAAGGACCTCAACGATGACCCGAATTTTGCACGTCCTTGATCATAGCCTGCCCGCGCACAGCGGCTACACCTTTCGCACGCGCGCGCTGATGAAAGCGCAGGTCGCGAAGGGGTGGGAGGTCGCCGGCGTCACCGGTGTGCGGCATCCCGAACCGGGTCCGGATGGCGAGACGGTCGACGGGCTGACCTTCTATCGCACGCCGCCGGTCGCATCCGCGCCGCCGCCGATGCGCGAGTGGCGCGAGATCGGCGCGCTCGCGAGGCGCGTCGAGGCGCTCGCGCGCGAATGGAAGCCCGATGTGCTGCACGCGCATTCGCCGGTTCTGGACGGGCTGGCGGCGCTGCGTGTCGGTAAAAAACTCGGCATTCCGGTCATCTATGAAATCCGTGCTTTCTGGGAAGATGCCGCGGTCGGCAATGGAACCGGGCGCGAAGGCAGCCTGCGTTATCGGCTGACCAGGCTGCTCGAAACCCATGCGGTGAAATCGGCCGATGCGGTCGCGGTCATTTGCGAAGGACTGCGCGGCGACCTGATCGCGCGCGGAATCGATCCTGCCAAAATCACCGTGTCGCCGAACGGCGTCGACCTCGACCTGTTCGGCGACCCGCCGCCGCGCGACGACGCGCTTGCCGGAACATTGGACTTCTCGGTCGGCGATGCGGTGATCGGCTATATCGGCAGCTTCTATGATTATGAGGGGATCGACGATCTGATCGCGGCGATGCCCGCGCTGGTTGCCGCTCAGCCGAATGCACGGCTGTTGCTCGTCGGCGGCGGGCCGATGGAGGCGGCGCTGAAGGCGCAGGCGGCCGCGTCACCCGCTGCACCGCATATCCATTTCGTCGGCCGCGTGCCGCACGATGAAGTGGAGCGCTATTATTCGTTGATCGACATCCTCGCCTATCCGCGCAAGAAGATGCGCCTGACCGACCTCGTCACGCCGCTGAAGCCGCTCGAGGCGATGGCGCAGGGGAAGCTGGTCGCCGCGTCCGACGTCGGCGGGCATCGCGAGCTGATCGAGGATGGCGCGACGGGAACGCTGTTCGCCCCCGATGCCCCGGCGGCCATCGCCGATGCGCTCGCAAAGCTGCTGAAAAATCGGGACATGTGGCCCGAGCGGCGGCGGACGGCACGTATTTTTGTCGAAAGTCATCGTAACTGGTCATCAAACATTTTACGTTACGAGCCGGTTTACCACCGATTGCTGCGCGGCGTCTGATGTCCGCAGTTTATGCGGTGAGCGAATGGCCCCACCGGGCGATGGATTTGGAACGATATGGACGAAACCAGCGAGAATCGGGCCAAGGATATGGCGGCCGCGTTGATGCGCGCGCTCCAGCCCGCAATTCCGGCGGTGATCGGCGCTGCGGCGCTGACCTTCCTTTTCGCCGCAATGATGCCTTTTACGTGGGTTTCGGCAATCAGCTGGAACCTCTATCTCGACCGTCTGTCGGACCTCTTCGTGCCGCCGGTCGGCAACGGCGGACGGCTGGCGCTCGCTTTGGGCATGGCGGCCGTGGCCGCTGTGATCGGGGGGCTCGTCGCGCTCCTGATCGCGAAACCCGAAGCGGCGAGCCTGTCCCCGCTGCGCAATCCGTTCCGTCGCACCCGGGTTGAGGCGGAAGGGGACGAGCCGGTCCTGACGCGCCGCCGTGTCGACCTGCACCCCGACGATCCGCCGCGCCCGCCGATCCGCGCGGGCCGCGACCTCCCGGCTGGCGGGCTGGGGCCGATTGGCTTGGCCGACTCCTATGAACCCGCGCTCGACCCGTGGCTCGGCGACGCGGCAGCTTCCGGAGACGGCGAACTCATCCTTGCCGATCTTGCGCCGCAGGAAGAGTTCGACGGCGATGCACCCTGGCTGCAACCCGCCGAAATGACAGCGCCGCCGCCGATGCCCGATCCCGCCGACAAATCGCTCGGCGCGATGGTTGCACGGTTCGAGGCCGGACTCTCGCGCCGTCGGCAGGATGTCGTCGCCAGGGCTTCGATCCCCGTGTCCAACGGGATCGAGCGCGAGCATGAACCCGAAGTCGATTTCGCGCTCGAGGCCGCGCTCGGTACCCTGCAGCGGATGACGCGTCAGTCGGTCGGTTAGGGTTTTGACCCTAATCTTCCACCGTCAATATTTCGATTCGCAGCGCGTCCGGTTCCGCGCCACATTCGACCACGACATCGGCGATGATATGGCCGGGAAGCCTCCATTCGGTCGCGTTCAGCCGGTCGTGCAATGCGCGGCGCATCGCCTCGCCGTCTCCCGCTGCGAGCGTGCAGGGGAATATATGCCGCGCGCCCACAAAGCTTGCGCTCGCCCAGGGACGAAAGGTCGAAGCGCCCGCTGCGAGCCCCAGCGGCAGTTCGCGCAGGAGCAGGTGACGTAGCCGGCGATGCGGGCATCCGGGGCGCGGCGGCCGGGCAGGAGACCAGCGCATCATGGCCGCATCCCGGCATCGAGCGCGCGCACCGCTCTGGTCCGTCCGTCGCCGCGTGGCACGACACGGCCCGAATGGCGATCGGCGCGCCATTTGTTCATGAAATGTTCCACACGGCATATCAGGTCAAGACCCGGTTCGCGACCGCCGCGCAGGTCGCTGACGAGGCGCGGATCGTGCACGGCGGCGCGGCCGAACACACTCGGCGGCATCGCCGATTCCTTCAGAAAGGCCTCGATCCGTTGCAACAGGCTGCGCTCCATCTCTTCCTCCCGATTGCGCTTCAAAAACCGGGCGACTCACCCGATAGGATATTTCCTATTTGATGCTCCATTTCCTACTTGTCTAGGAAAAATCCTCTTGCTAGATACGAAATAGGAAGGACCAGCCCCGAGCGACCCATGGCCGACTATATTCAGGACCCGCGCGCGGCGCTCGACCGCCTCTTGACCGAAAAGGGCATCGATTATGCGCGCCTGTCGCAGGTGATCGGGCGCAATCCCGCTTATATCCAGCAATATATCAAGCGCGGTTCGCCGCGGCGCCTGGCCGAGCAGGATCGCGCGCGCATTGCCGCCTATCTAGGCGTGTCCGAGGCAATGCTCGGCGGACCGGTGCAGCGCGTTGCAGCGCCGGCACGGGTGCGCGGGCCGGGGATGATCCTCGTACCCAAGCTGGCGATCGGCGCCTCCGCGGGCGCAGGTGCGAGCGTCGACGGCGAGCCGGTCGAGGGCGAGGTCGCGTTCGATCCCAAATGGCTGCGCGATCTGGGAGCAGACCCGCGCGCGCTCAGCATCATTCGTGTCGAGGGCGATTCGATGGCGCCGACGCTCAACGACGGCGATGATATATTGGTCGACGGCGGTGACGCCGCGGCGCGGCTGCGCGACGGCATCTATGTGCGGCGCATGGATGATGTGCTGATGGTGAAGCGCGTCGCGCGCGCGCCGGGGCAGGGGCGGATCTCGGTGATCAGCGACAATCCGCATTATCGCAGCTGGGACGACCTGCCGATGACGGCGATCCAGCTCGTTGGCCGTGTCGTCTGGACCGGTCGCCGGGTCAAATAGGCGTCGAGCTTCTGGCTCTAGCGCGGCGCCGCCATCAGGGCTTCGATCTCATGCTCGAGCACTTCGGCGCGCTGGCACTGCTCCGCGTTGCCGTCGCGGCATTTTTCGGCCGCCTTGTCGCGCTGGCGCGAAAGCTTGCCCATCTGTTCCTCGCGCTTGCGCATTTCGCGGCCGCGATTGCGGTCGGATTCGTCCTGGCTGGTCGTCGACCAGTCGGCGACCTGGCCAACCGCCTTGACCGGTGCCGTCACCACCGTCTTCACCGCGCTGACACAGCCGGCGAGCAAGGGCGCGGCCATTACCGCAACGATCATAGCACGCATTTCTTTCTCCTCGCCGATCAGGCGCGCCATCGCATAATCGGCGCGATCTGAACAGGATATTGCGATGGGGCGACGATCTGTCCGGCCCATGTGTCACATCACTGAAATAAATGATTAAATCGCTGTTTACCAACAGGCTCTAGGCGAAGCGCGAACAGGGCCGCAGCGCGAAGAGAGTCGAATGAACGCCATGACATATGCCTTCACGCCAGCGTCGGGCCATGCGTCCGCGATCGGTGCCGACGCGCATATGTCCGAAGTTATCGACCTGTTCCGCGCCAATCCGCAGTTGCGCGCGCTTGCGGTGGTCGATGATGGCGACCGGCCGGTCGGAATCATCCGCGAGCAGCGCGTGCGCGAGTTGCTTTTCTGTCCCTTCTGGTTTTCGCTCATGCAGAATCCGACCATCGGCGGTTCGATCGCCGCAATGATCGAGCCATGCGCGACCGCCGATGTCGCGCGATCGACGACCGACCTGTTGCGGATCGTCGCGCAATCGGCCGGGCAGCAGGAGCTTGTCCTGACGCGCGCGGGACGGTTCGTCGAGACCCTCGACAGCGCCCAGCTTGCCAAGCTTGCGATGCTGCGCGAGGTCGAACTGGCGCAGGAGCGTGCCGCGCGCGCGACGCATATCGACGACGCCGGGCGCCAGTTTCAGCAGGATATCGCCGCGCTCACCGCCGCGCTTTCCGAAACCGCAAAAAAGGTCGAGGCGGTCGCAGGAACCCTGTCCGACCGCGCGCAACAAACGGGCCGCGACGCGGTGACCGTGGCCGGCGCGACGGCGCAGACGCTCGCCGGGCTGCAGGACCTCGGCGACCGCGGCCATGCGCTGGCAACAACGATGACGCGAATCGTCGAAGACGGCTCGCGCGCGCGCGCCGTTCGCGGCGACGCGCATATCAAGATCAAGCAGGCCAGCGAACGCGCTTCGGCACTTAAGGCGGCGAGCCAGTCGATCGAACAGATGCTGGCGCTGATCATCGACATGGCGAGCCGCACCAACATGCTCGCGCTCAATGCCGGGATCGAGGCCGCGCGTGCGGGCGACGCCGGCCGCGGCTTTGCTGTCGTCGCATCGGAAGTGAAGACGCTGGCCAGCCAGACGCGCGGCGCGGCGGGCGACATCACCCGCTATGTCGACCGGATTCGTGATATCGTGGGACAGGTCGCCGCGGGCTTCGACGAGGTCGAAAAGGCGATCGAGGCGAACAACGGCTTTTCCGACGCGATCGACCGTGCGGTCGACGGGCAGAGCGCGACGACGCTGACGATCGCGAGTTATGTCGAGCAGGCGGTGTTCGCGGGGCGTGAGATCGACGCGCGGGTCCGCGAGATCGGCCATGGCGCGACTGCCGTCGGCGACGGTGCCCGGACGCTCGGCCGGCTGTCGGCAGGGCTGACCGACGCGGCGCAATCGTTGCACCAGCGCGCGCAACGCTTTGTCGAAGCGGTCGCTGCCGCCTGATTCCTCGCGCCCGGACAAGGGCTTGCCCGATTCTGCAACATTGATAGGATGGCCCCGCGCCGGAGGCGTCCAAGGCCGCCGGCGGGGAGGAGGTCATCATGACGAATATCCAAAAGGGCTTGGCCGAATTTATCGGTACTTTCTGGCTTGTGTTCGGCGGTTGCGGCAGCGCGGTCCTCGCCGCCGCATTCCCCGATGTCGGCATCGGATTGCTCGGCGTCTCGCTCGCTTTCGGCCTGACGGTCGTGACCATGGCCTATGCGGTCGGCCATATATCGGGCTGTCACCTCAATCCCGCAGTCACGGTGGGGCTCTGGGCCGGCGGCCGCTTCGACGCCCGCGACATCCCGCTCTATGTCGTCGCGCAGGTGCTTGGCGCGGTCGTCGCGGCGTTCCTGCTCTTTTACATCGCGAGCGGCAATCCCACTTACGATCTCGCGACCAACGGCCTCGCCGCCAACGGGTTTGGCGAGGGTTCGCCGGGCGGCTATGATATCTGGTCGGGCCTGATTATCGAGATCGTGCTGACCGCCGCTTTTCTCTGGATCATCATGGGGTCGACCGATGGCCGGGCGCCCGCAGGCTTTGCGCCGATCGCCATCGGCCTTGCGCTGACGCTGATCCATCTCATCTCGATCCCGGTGACCAATACGTCGGTCAATCCGGCGCGCAGCACCGGGCCGGCGCTCGTCGTCGGCGGGCTGGCACTCCAGCAATTGTGGCTGTTCTGGGTTGCGCCGCTGATCGGCGGGGCGATCGGCGGCCTGCTCTACAAGATGCTCGGGGCGGATACTTTTCCGAAGCCGAATATCGAAGGCGAATAATCGCCTTTCCGGCGGGGGCGAACGGCCTCCGCCGGACCTATTTCAGCAGGTCGATCGCAAAGGCGCGAACCTCGTCGGCCATGTCGGGACGCTCGAGCGCGACCGCCAGATTGGCCTGGATATAGCCGGCCTTCGACCCGCAGTCGTAGCGCGCGCCGTCGAAGGTCACGGCGTGGAACGACTGGTTGCCGATCATCGTCGCCATCGCATCGGTCAGCTGGATTTCGCCGCCGGCGCCCTTCTCCTGCCGTTCGAGCACGCGCATCACCTCGGGCTGAAGGATATAGCGGCCAGAGATGATCAGGTTCGACGGCGCGGCATCGACTGCCGGCTTTTCGACGAGGCCGGTCACCTCGGTCAGCGCGCCATCGCGGGCGCCGGGCGCGATGACGCCATAGGAGGACAGCTGCTCGCGCGGCACTTCGAGCACCGAAATCAGATTGCCGCCGACCTTGGCATAGGCGTCGACCATCTGCTTCATGCAGCCGGGCGATCCGTGCATGAATTCGTCGGGCAGGAAGATCGCGAAGGGTTCGTCGCCGACGATGTCGCGCGCGCACCAGATGGCGTGGCCAAGCCCGAGCGGCTCCTGCTGGCGGACATAGGCGCAGTTTCCGGGACCGAGCCGCGTCGGGCCCAGCACCGACAGATCCTTGCCGCGTTCGGACATCGTCTTTTCGAGTTCGAAGGCGACGTCGAAATGATCCTCGATCGCGCTCTTGCCGCGCCCGGTGACGAAGATCATCTGCTCGATCCCCGCCTCGCGTGCCTCGTCGACCGCATATTGGATCAGCGGCCGGTCGACGACCGGCAGCATTTCCTTAGGGATCGCCTTTGTCGCGGGAAGGAAGCGCGTGCCGAGACCGGCAACGGGAAAGACGGCTTTGCGGATCGGTTTCATGGGCGAGGGCCTAGCTGCGAACTTGGGTCAAGAAAAGAGCGGCGGCGCCATCGGGTTCATTGCGGTGAAACGATGACGACGACGCGCCGGTTGTCCTGGCGCCCTTCGGCAGTTGTATTGCTCGAGAGGGGCAGGGTCTCGCCGCGGCCCACGACCTGATCGGCGGTGAAGCGCATGCCGCCCGCCTGCATGGGCGCCGCGACGGCTTCCGCACGCGCCTGCGACAGCGTCAGATTGTAGGCCGACGTTCCCGTCGAATCGGTGTGCCCCTCGACCCGCGCCGTCGCGATGCCGACCGACACAAGCTTGGTCGCTATGTCCGTGATCCGCTTTTGCTGGTCGGCCGGCAGGCTGCTTTCGTTCGACGGGAAGAGCAGGCGTTCGGGCATGCTCAATTCCCAGCCGAGCCCGGTTTCGACAAATCCTTCCGACTGGAGCAGCGCGATCTGCGCCGCGCTGAACCCGCTCGGCGGTGGCGCGCTCTGGCAAGCCGCGAGCAAGGCTGCGAATGTCGCGATCAGGAACAGGCGGATATTGTGGGGTAAGGCGTAAGTCACGGCGTCTCTCCGTTGATCATCTGGCACGGTTGGTCACCTTGTCGGCATACATCGCCGCATCGGCGGCGGTGAGAAGCGCGGTCGCGTTGCGGCCATGGTCGGGAAAGAGCGCGACGCCGACGCTGACGGCGGCGCGATAGGTCTCGCCGCCGGGCAGAAGGACGGGTTCGGCGACGCTGGCGCGGATTCTGTCCGCCAGATCGTCGACGCGCGCGTCGCCGTCGAGCGGGTCGATGATGACGATAAACTCGTCGCCGCCGATGCGCGCCGCGAAATCGCCCTTGCGCAGCGTCTCCTTGATCCGCGCCGACAGGGCGACGAGCACGGCGTCGCCGGCGGCGTGGCCGAAATTGTCGTTTGCCGCCTTGAAATTGTCGGCGTCGATGAACAAAAGGGCAAAGCGGCCGCTGCGCTCTTCGGCCGACAGGATACGCAGCGCGAGCTGTTCGTCAAAGGCGTCGCGGTTCGGCATGGCGGTCAGCGTGTCGTGCGACGCGCGATGGGCGAGCATCGCGCGCTCGCTTTCCATATGACCCTGCCAGCCCTGCAATTCGTCGAGCAGCGCATTGATGTCGCCGCCCAGCCGGTCGAGCTCCGCGATTCCGAGCGACTGGACGCGTTTGTCGAAACGGCGGTGCAGGCGCACGTCGTGCGCCACGGTCGCGATCTCGTTGAGCGGTTTTACCAGTTCATATTCGAACCGGCGCGCGAGGTAGATTGTGCCAAAAGCCGTGATCAGCAGGCAGGCCAGCCCGGCCAGCAGGCCGATGCGGACATAGTCGATCAACGTCGAACTGTCGCCCCACACCTCGATCGTGCCGATGGCCGATCCGTTACGCTGGACCGTCGCGGCAAAGGGACGCGGAAAGAAAATGCGGGTGAGGAGCGGCGCCGGGTCGTCGATCGGCGAAGTCCATTGCGTGAGCGGTCGCCCGACGTCGTTCAGCACCCTGAGGCGCGCGATGCCGGGAATGCGGGTCAGCGGTTCGATCCCTTCGCGCGCCGCCTGCGGATCGTTGAACACGAGCGCCGGTTCGACACCATAGGCGCCCACCTGCGCCGCAAGTTCCATATTGCGGTCGGCATAACCGCGCAGCGCGGTCACGCCCGCGAGCAGGATAGTGAGGCCCGACAGCGCCACGGCAAAGAGGGTGATGCCGAAATGAAAGCGCGACAGCAGCTTCTGCAGCGTCGTGCGCGCACCGATCCGATCGATCGGCGGGGTAGGGCTTTGGCCGGTCATGACGCGCCCTCTCCGCCCGAGCCGATACGCAGCACGCGCGGATCGATGCGCAGCGGGCCGCGGCCGATGGCGTCGATATTGACCGAAAAGCTGAGACTAGCCGCCCTGTTGCTCAGGCAGAACATCGCGCCATAAATGCACGCGGCGTCATCGTCGGTGATCGTCAGCACCGGGCGCCCGCGCACCCAGGCGATGAGTTGCCGGCGATCCGCGACCGGCATCCGGCCGAGGAACAATATATCGCAATCGGGCGTGACCGCGGCCGCATTCATCCGGCGGACCGCGACCGATCCGGGGCCGGGGACATCCGGTGCCATCCGGTCGCTGAGCCGCGGCGTTCCGACGAGGCACATGACGCGCGGGGTCGGCGGCGACCCGTCCCGCCAGCGCGCACAGCTGCCGATACCACCCCCCATACGGTTGGCGGCGCGGGTCAATCCGCCCGAGCCGTCCGCGACGACCGTCTGACCCGCGGCCTGAACCGCCATCTGCGGCGTCGTCATCGACGCGCCTATCAGAAACAGTGATGCCAGCACCTGGCGAGCGCCCCCAACTGCGTTTCAGGGGCATCCTGCCCCAGCGAAGGCGCGTCCGCTAGTCAAAACAATTGGAAAGTCAATGGAAAGTGACGTCATGCGGCCATATTGCAACAGCAGCCGCATGAATCTTCACGTTTCTATGCGCTACGCAAACGGTCACTGAATCCCTTGCGTAGTTTAGCAAGTTTCGGCGGGATGACCGCCGTGCAATAGGGATTGCGCTGCCCTTCCCCCTCCCAATAGGCCTGATGATAATCCTCCGCCGGGTACCATCGGGACGCGCTTTCGATCGTCGTGACAATGGGCGCGGGCCAGTCAGCCGCCGCCCGCCCGATTCCGGCGCGCGCGGCATCGGCCTGCGCTGCGTCGAGCGGGAAGATCGCGCTGCGATACTGGGTCCCGATGTCATTGCCCTGGCGGTTGAGCTGCGTCGGATCGTGCGTTGCGAAGAACACGTCAAGCAGATCGTCATAGCCGATGACCGATGGATCGAATGAGATGCGGATCGCCTCGGCGTGCCCGGTGTCGCCGCCGCACACCTGCTTGTAGGTCGGCTCGGGAACCGTGCCGCCGATATAGCCGCTTTCGACGCCCTCCACACCGGCGAGCGACTGGAAGACGGCCTCGGTGCACCAGAAGCAGCCTCCGGCAAAAATGGCGGTTTCACGGGTCATGGCGTCGGTCCTTGTCAGGGGAGGGTCGGATGCCGCTAAAATAGGAAGCGGGCCCGGTCATTCCAAGGGCGGCGGCGCGTCGACCAGCGGCGGACGGGCGGCGGCGCTGGCGACACGCGCTGCTGCCATCGCCGCCATCTCGGATTCGATCGCGGCGATGCGCTCGCGGCGCGGCGGATGCGACGCCGCGCGGATCAGCGGCCGCTTGTGCCGTCCCCAGAAACGGACCGCCGCCGCGGGATCATAGCCGGCATCGGCCATCAGCCACACTGCCAGCCGGTCGGCCTCGAACTCCGTTTGCCGGACCCGCGCGGCGGATCGGTCGCTTCCGAGCCGATCGCGATGGTGCAGGATATTATGGGCGAGTTCGTGCGCGATCACTGCCGCGAGCTCGGCGTCATCCGGTGTCGACCGGACAAGCTCCAGCGTCACGCGCACCAATATCCCGTTCGCCGCTGCCTGCGCACCGCCGAGTTCGATCCGGAAGGCGCTCGCGCAGCCCGGCGCCGGCGCGATGGGATAGAGCCGCCCCGCTGCATCGGTGACGGTCCAGCCGCTGGCGGGGTCGAGGGTGTAGAGCTTTACCAGCGCCGTATCGATCCCGATCGTTGGTCCGTCGCCCGCCGGCACGATCGGATCGCCGTTTATCGCTGCGATCCGGGTGCCGCGCACCAATCCAGCGCGCTCGGCGGGCGATCCCGGGGCGACGGCGGCGATGAACACGCCTTCGGCGCCGCCGTAAATCCCGCTCGCCGCAACGCGGTCATGGTCCGGGAAGCGGCGGAGATCGCCGAGGACCCACCCGGGCTGCGGTGTGACCTCGGGACACCAGCGCGCGCTTGCCGTCGTCAGGCGATAGGAAATGCCGGCGAGACGTGCTTCCTGCCCCGCCAGTGCGGAATAGAAGGTCGCCCGATCGTCGCTGGCGACGGCGGGGACCGGCGGCAACGCAAGCGAGAGGGCGGTGGCGAGGGCGGCCAGTTTCTGCATTCGGCCCTGTTATCAAGCGCGCCCGGGTGCGGCCACGAAATTTGCCGTGCCGGCGACACCCCTTGCCTATCGCCGGGCAAGCGCCGATAGGGCGGCGATGACCGACATCTCGCTCAATTCCGCCATCGATCGCACGGTTGGAGAAGGTCGTCCGGCGGCGCTCGCCCGCTGGCTCTGGGCGGTCGCGCTGCTCGTGATCATCGTGGTCGGGGTTGGCGGCATCACCCGCCTCACCGAATCCGGCCTGTCGATCACCGAATGGCGTCCGGTATCGGGCGTGATCCCGCCGCTGACCGAAGCCGGTTGGATCGAGGAGTTCGAAAAATACAAGCGAATCCCCGAATATAGGGAGATCAACCTTGGCATGACGCTCGCCGGGTTCAAGGCGATTTTCTTCTGGGAGTGGCTTCACCGCATTCTCGGCCGCCTCGTCGGCATGGCGCTGCTGCTGCCGCTGATATGGTACGCGTGGCGCCGCGCGATTCCTGCCGGTTACGCGTGGCGTCTGCTTGCGCTCGCCGCCCTCGTCGGGCTGCAGGGCGCGATCGGCTGGTGGATGGTCGCCTCGGGGCTCGAATATCGTACCGACGTCAGCCATTTTCGCCTCGCAACGCATCTGCTGACGGCGCTGTTCCTGCTTGCCGGTCTTGTCTGGACCGCGCGCGATCTCGGCGCGCTGGCGCGGGACCGCGCGGCGCGACCGGCGCGGTTGACGGCCCCGGCCATGGGCATCATCGCGATCCTGTTCGTCCAGCTGCTGCTCGGCGCGTGGGTCGCCGGGCTCAACGCCGGGCAGGTCGCGAACAGCTGGCCGATGATGAACGATCATTTTGTGCCCGAGGGCATCGATTGGGCGGGCGGGGCCTGGCTGGCGCTGACCAACGATCCCTTCCTGATCCATTTTCTCCATCGCTGGTGGTCGTGGGTTGCCGCCGTGGCGCTGCTGCTGCTCGCGCGCGCGCTGTCGCGGCGCGGCGCGCGGATCGAGGCGCGACTACTCGTTACGGTTGTCGCGGCGCAGATGCTGCTCGGCATCTGGACGGTGGTGTCGGGCGTTTCGATGTGGGTCGCCGTGCTGCATCAGGTAACGGGCGCAATCCTCGTCGCGGCGGCGGCGGCGGCGCTGCACCGGCTGGGCGTCCGCACAACATGACCACCGCCCGCGGCCTTGGTGGCTTGCTGCTGATGACGCTGGCGGCGCAGCCCCTGTCGCCCGCGGCCGCCGAAGCGCCCGTCGCGGCTGCCGCGGAGCAAATCGGGTTCGCGCCGCCGGTCGGCGTGCCGATGACCTATCGTGTCACAACGCGCCGGATCGCCCGCGATGGAACGCTGATCAATTTCGCGCTTGTCTATGCGCTGCAATGGGAACGGGTCGGCCGCGGCTACCGTCTCGAGGCCATATTGCAGCGGATCGATTCGGATGCCCGGCCCGAAGTGACGCGCACGCTGACGCTGATTCTCCAGCCGCTGGTCGGCGAAGCGATAGCCTATCTCGTCGCTCCCGACGGCAGCCGGATCGATATGGTCGATCCCGAGCAATTGTGGGCGCGGGTCACCGCCCGGATCGAGGCGGTCGGAGCCGAAGCCGGGCGTCCGGAGGCCAGACAACTGGCACAGCTGATCGCGAGGCTTCCCGCTGCCGAACGCGACCGGCTGGCGACCGCCGACATCCGGGCGCTGATCGCACCGGCGAACGATGCGATCGCCGTCGCCGTTCCGGACGGGCGCACCAGCGTGTCGATGGCGCGGGTCGGCACCCTCAGGACGATCGCCAGGGTCGAGCACGCCTCGGCGCCGGTTGGCGGCAAGGACAGGCCGCTCGAAATCGACAATCTGTGGACCGTCGACATCGCCACGGGCCTTGTTGTGCGCGAGCAGCGGCAGAGCTGGATCGTCGAAGCCGGGGGCGACGGGCGAACGCTGGTCGAAGAGCGGGTGCGGGCACTGGATCCCGTGCGATAGAGGCTGGGGTATCATAATACCCGTCAGCAAAGCCGCGCAATGCTTGACTTTCCGCGCTGCTTTCGCCATTGGCCCGCTCCGAAGCGCCGCTTCGTCCTTGTCGGACAGGCGGCGCGGTTTGTTTCGGAGCGCTCATGCTCCGGTCCATATCTGTCAAGGAGCGTGCCATGAAGGCGCTGACCAAGACGACTGTTTCGGCGAATGCCGCCACGGTCGAAAAGAAATGGGTGCTGATCGACGCCGACGGTCTCGTCGTGGGCCGCGTCGCAACGATCATCGCCAACATCCTGCGCGGCAAGCACAAGCCGTCGTTCACCCCGCACGTCGATTGCGGTGACAATGTCATCGTCATCAACGCCGAGAAGGTGGCGTTCACCGGCAACAAGCTGACCGACAAGCGCTATTACAAGCACACCGGCTATGCCGGCGGCATCAAGGAAACCAGCCCGCAGAAGGTGCTGGAAGGCCGTTTCCCCGAGCGCGTGCTCGAAAAGGCCGTCGAACGCATGATCCCGCGCGGCCCGCTCGGCCGCCAGCAGATGCGCAACCTGCGTATCTTCGCGGGCACCGAACATCCGCACGAAGGGCAGAACCCCGAAGTGATCGACGTCGCGTCGATGAACCGCAAGAACAAGGTGGGTGCATAATGGCTGACGAACAGACCATGACCGATCTCAAGGATCTCGCCGGCGCCGTCGAAGGCACCGTCGCTCCCGCAGCGCCGACCGCGCC